>CALMAB010000541.1 GCA_937858325.1 uncultured Acetobacteraceae bacterium | reverse complement strand
GGCGCTGTCGCGGCGCGAGGACATCTGCGCGAGCGTGCTGCTCCGTGGGCTGCGGCGGGCGCGCAAGGATGCGGGCCTGCCGGTGCCGGCGGCGGCGCCAGCGCGGGCCGAGCCGGCCTGACCGGCGGCGGGTCTGGAGGTGGTGCTGGGCAACGGGCGGGTGCTGCGGGTGCCGCCTGGGGCCGACCCGATGCTGGTGGCGCAGATGGCGGCGGCACTGGAAGGGGAGGCCGGCGGGGCAGGCGGGGCTAGGCCGCAGCGGTGATCGCGCTTTCGCCCGGTGCCCGCGTGTGGCTGGCCGCGGGCACAGCGAAATCGCGATGCGATTTGCGCGGGACCGATATGCGTCGCGGGTTTGAGGGCCTGGCTCGGCAGGTCCAGCACGTTTTGGGTCAGGACCCGTTCAGCGGGCATTTGTTTGTGTTCCCGGCGAAACGCGGAGCGTTTGCGCCGGGGCCGCCGGGGCGACCTGGTGAAATGCCTGTGGTGGGACACCCAGGGCCTGGTGCTTTACGCCAAGCGCCTGGAGCGGGGCCGGTTCATCTGGCCGAGCGCCCGGGACGGCGCAGTGTCGATGACGCCGGCGCAGCTTTCAATGCTTTTGGAGGACATGGACTGGCGCACGCCCGCGCGCACCTGGCGGCCGGAGATGGCGGGGTGGGGACGGCGTGGGCCGGCCAGGGCCGGAATGCGCTGTGTGCCGGCCCCGATCTGGGCGGTGATGCCGCATGGCGCTGGACCTCGCCGCGTTGCCTGACGACCTGGATGCGTTGCGCGCCATCGTGGCGGCGCAGGCAGCCGAGCTGGCCGCCAAGGACAGCCTGATCGGCCGCTTGCGGCTGCAACTGGCACGTTGCCGGCGTATGCAGTTCGGCCGCAGCTCCGAGCGGCTGCAGGGCGCCATCGAGCAGCTTGAGCTGGCGCTGGAAGATCTTGAGGCCGAGGAGGCCGGCGCTGGTTCTGGCGCGGCAGACGACGACAGCGGCGCCGATGCTGCCAGCCGGCCCGCATCGGCCAGGGCCAAGCCGGTCCGCCGCCCGTTGCCGGATCACCTGCCGCGCGAGGCCGTGGAGCATCCTGCCCCGGGCGCCTGTTCCGCGCAAACCGCGTTGCGGTTTCGCCGCGTTTGCGGCGGCAATCTGCGCCCCTTGGGCGAGGACGTGACGGAGGTGCTGGACTGGGTGCCGGGCCGGTTCCGGGTCGTGCGCCACGTCCGGCCCAAGTGTTCGTGCCGCCTGTGCCAGGCGATCTGCCAGGCCCCGGCGCCGTTCTTGCCGATCCGCCGCAGCCGCGCCGGCGCCGGCCTGCTCGCGCACGTGCTGGTGGGGAAGTATGCCGACCACTTGCCCTTGTGTCGCCGAGCCGAGGTTTTGGCCCGGGACGGCATGAAGCTGAGTCGGTCCACCTTGGCGGACTGGGTGGGCCAGTGCGCGGCGCGGCTGCGCCCGCTTGTGGACGCACTGGCCCGGCACGTTTTGGCCGGCACGTTTTGGCCGGCACTGTCCTGCCCGCCGACGACACGCCCGTGCCCGTGCTGGCGCCCGGCACGGGCCGGAACCCGGACCGGGCGGTTGTGGGCGTATGTGCGCGACGAGCGGCCCTGGGGCGGGCCGGCACAGCCCGCGGCGCTCTGCTGCTACAGCCCGGACCGCAAGGGCAAGCATCCCAGGTCCCACCTGGCCGGGTTCCCGGCCGCAAACGCTTCGCGTTTCGGCGGGCACGCTGCAGGCCGACGGCCACGCAGGCCTCGACGGCCTGTATGAGGCCGGGCGCGTCGTCGAGGCCGCGTGCTGGGCGCATGTGCGCCGCAAGTTCCTCGACCTGCACGCCGCCGGCCAGGCCCCGCTGGCCACTGAGGCCGTGCAGCGCATCAACGCTCTGTATGGGATCAAGCGCGACCTCGCCGGGCGTCCGCCCGACGAACGCGCCCGCGAACGCCAGGCCCGGGCCGGACCGCTGCTGCACGCTTTGCAGGCTTGGCTCACGGCAACGCTGGCCCGCGTGCCGAACCGGGGCGACCTCGCGGGCGCCATCCGCTACGCCTTCACGCGCTGGGCGGCGCTGGCCCGCTGCCGCGACGACGGCCACCTCGCCATGGACAACAACGCCGCCAAGCGCGCCATCTCGCCGAAACGCACAGCGTTTGCGGCTGGGCCGCTTACTCTTGGGCGCAAGAACTGGCTGTTCTGCGGATCAAACACCGGCGGCGTCCGCGCAGCCGGGATCATGTCGCTTCTGGAAAGCGCCAAGATGAACAGCCTCGACCCGGAAGCCTATCTCCGCCACGTGCTCGGCCGCATCGCTGACCACCCCGCAAACCGCGTCGCCGAACTGCTGCCCTGGGCCAGCACAAACCCGCCCAGGCGCCTCGACCAAAACACCCCGCAAGCCTGACCAGACGCTTACATCGGCTCCGTCATACGCCTGCTTGGGCTCGAGCTCTCCGTGCCGGACCACAGCACGCTGAGCCGCCGAGCGGAAACGCTGGAGGTGCCGTCGCCCCGTTCCAGCGGCAGCGGGCAGATCGTCGCCTTGCTGCTGACCGCCAAAGACGCCGACGCCGGCGCCCAAGTCGGCCCCTTGCTCGACCAGGTCAACGGCCCGCTCGCCCCTTCACCGCCGACGGTGCATACGACCAAGACGGCGTCGCCGCCAGCATAGGCGCCCGCCATCCAGAAGCGGCCATCATCGTTCCGCCGCGCGCGAAGGCGGTGCCGAGCGGCACGGCCGAAACCGCGCCCACACAGCGCGACCGCCATCTCCAGCATATCGCCAAGCACGGCCGCATGGTCTGGCAAAAGGCGTCCAGCTACACCAGGCGTGCCTTGGCCGAGACGGGCATGGCGCGCTTCAAGCAGGTGACCGGCGACGGGCTGCGTCGCACACGGATGAGCGGCGCATGACCGAGGCGAAGGTCGCCGTCCATGTTCTCAACCGCATGCTGGAGTTGGGACGCCCGAACTCCGTCCGCGTCGCCTGGACCCCGATCGGGTCGGGGACAACGCGCGCATCCCGCCGATCCGTGCAACAACGCCACGTAGCCCCACCCCGCGGCGCTGCACGCCAGCGAGCCGAACGCGCGTTGCCTGGCCCCACCAAGCTGATGCGCAACGGCCGGAGATCACCGACGCTTCACGCCTATGAGCCGTGAGGCCACCGCGTGGACCTGGCCCGCATGATGCAAGGCTGGACCCACGCTTGGTCATCCGGTGGCGCCGGCAAGCTACGAAGGAGGCGCGTGCCCGCTCACGCTGACAACGATGTCGCCGTCCTTGATCTGGTGAAGCGTGAAGTCGGAGGTCGCGTAGCTGCCCAGCAGGTGGAGGTCGCCGACCTGCTTGGTGCTGTCGAACAACTGCAGGTCCCCGCCGGCGTCCGAGGTCTGGTTGAACTGGACCGACCGGACAAAGGGATCGAGTTCCACGCTGCCGTCGTTGTTCCAGTCCTTGATCGTCGCCGCCAGGGACACGAGGGTGCTGAGCGTGCCGCCGAGCAGATCCACCGTCTGCGTGCTGGCCGTGCTGTACAGGTGCACGTTGGCATGGTCCACCGTGATCGTCCCGGACCCGGTGACGTCGTACGGGAACTGGTTGTTGGCGAAATAGGCGGTGCTGCCCGGTCCGAGGTCGATCTCCCCGTCGTTGTTCAGCGTGCCGGACCCGATGAAGGACAGGTTCACCCCCGTGGACCCGTTGGTCTGCGTCGAAACGACCGAGATCGTCCCCTCCTGGTTCAGTTGCGACCCCGCCCCGATGTTGACGGTGAGGGTGGCGCCCCTCGGATACCGCGTGCTGTCCAGCGCGGAGACGTTGATCTGGCCGTAGTTCGTGTCGTACCCGTCCACCTCAAGCGTCGCCTGCCCCACGGCGTCGAGCGTCAGGTCGGAGCCAAGCGCCGCGTTGCTCAGCACCAGGGTCGGGCTGGGTTCCACGGTGCCGGGCTGGACGCCCAGGGTGAGCGTGATGTTGTTTGGCGCGACGTCGCTCAGGGTCGCGGTGCCGGCGCTGATCGTGGCCGTGTCGTCGGCGCCGTAGAGCGGCACGTCGCCCGGCGTCCACTGCGTCGGGTCAAGGTAGCTGCCCGCCGCACCGTTCCAATTGAAGTTTGCCATTGTTCGAGAGTCCTAATTTGTCGCGGGCCTATATAGGCAGAAGTTTGTGTCAATTGTGTTGTCGACGTCGTGTACAATGATGAAATCGCGTTTCGAATGTAACGCCCGCTTGCACGCAGGCGCTGCAGTGGGCGTCATGCTTGGGCATGGGCTGCTGACGAGTGCCGGAAGCAGCAGGGGTTACACATGAGATCGCCCAGGCAACTCAGTTTGCACCAGTGAGTTCATCGTGGTCGATGAAACGCGCACGTGCGAAGGGCAGCTAATTGCGTGCCGGCCAATGTTGCACGGTCCAATTCAACTCAGAGCTTCTCATGTATAGCCCCTGGAGTCACGGCGCAGATGTTCCGGATGGAAGGGCGCAGTCGCAAGTCGTGCTTCGCGGGGACGAGCGCCTCCGCTACTTGGGAAACGCCGCGCCGCTTTGGCCGTCGACAAGGGTCCGCTACCGATGCCTCGTGCAACGGGGCGACTCCTCGCCGGCTTACATCGGGTACTTGACGAGGTTTTGGAAAACGAGCGGTGCCCGTGCCTGGATGAGGCGGCCGCCCTCGGCGATGCGGCCGACCTCAATCGGCGCGAAGCCGAGCTTATCGGCCAGCTCCGCGACCTTCGTGCTGGCATCTTCGTGATCGCTCGAGACGAAGACGACACGTCGGCCGACGTCGTCGGGCAGCGGAGCGGCGAGAACCTTGAGCGGAAGCTGGTTGAATGCCTTGACCAGCTTGCCCCCTGGAACCCGCTCGGCGTTGACCTCGGACGTCAAGCGGCCGTGGAACTCGGCTTCCTGCACCTCCGGCGGCAGCATGAAGCCGTTCGTCACGTCGACGACGATCTTGCCCGACCAGTCGTGACGCAGCGCGCCGACATCCCTGAAGGCGACCGAGCCGACCGCGACGAGGACGATGTCAGCCTCGACGGCCTCGACGACGGTGACAGGGGTGACAGCTGAACCCAGCTCGGCGGCCAGCTCCTTGAGCGTTTCAGGCCCGCGCGAGTTGGCGATGCGGACGGGGATGTCCTTGGCGGCGAAGAAGCGGGCGAGCGTCGCGCCGACCGTTCCCGAGCCGATGATGGCGTAGGTCATGTTGGTCTCCCTTTTCGTGAGAAAGGCTCAGTTCGGTGCGGTCACGAATGCCGCGCTGATGCGGATATCGACGGCGTCGCCGATCAGCGGAACGTAGGTTGTCACCCCGAAATCCGAGCGGCGGATCGTGGTCGTGGCATCAAACCCGGCCGTGTAAGCCTTGGCGATCGGGTCGGTGCCGGCCCCGTTGAAAACGGTTTCCAACGTCACGGGCTTTGTGATCCCGTGGAACGTCAGGTCGCCCGTGACCGTTGCGGCACGCGGACCATTGCGGACGATGCTCGTCGACACGAAACGGATCGCCGGATGACCCGTCGCGTCCAGCCACTGCGGGCTGCGCAGCTCCTCGTCCAGCTTGGCATTCGTCGTCGTCACGGACGCCACGGGAAGGGTGATCTCCAGCTTGCTGGAAGCCGGGTTCTTCGGATCGAGGACGAGGCTGCCCGTGGCGCCTGTCAGATCGCCATACCAGTTCGTAAAGCCCATGTGCGAGATGGTGAACTGCACGCGCGTGTGGACCGGCTCGACCGCGTAACGGCCCGCCATGACGGCGGAAGGGTCGGTGTTGGCGGGGCCGTCCGGCGCTGCCAATACCGATCTGCCGGCGACGGCGGCCGCGGCGAGCAGCGCGAGCGAGGCAAAGTGTTTTGCAAGCATGGTTAACCCTTTCTGGGTTGCGAGTGAAAGAAGCGCCGGCTCAGAACCGGCCTTCCCGGTAGTCGGCGTAGGCCTGCGCGATCTCGGCCTCGGTGTTCATCACGAACGGACCGCCGAACACGACCGGCTCGCGGAGCGGGCGGCCGGCGAACAAGACCACCCGGGTCGCGACATCGTCCGCGGCGATCGTCACGGCCGAGCCGCCGGCCGTGTCGTCACGGGTCAGCCAGGCAAGCTTGCCGGCTGTGACCTGTACCTTGCTGACCCCGACCCTCGCCTCGCCTTCAAGGACGAGCACGAAGGCGTTGGCCTCGGGCTCGAGCGCCTGGTCGAACGACGCGCCAGGAGCGATCCGCGCGTCCAGCGCGGTGACAGGCACGTGGTTCAGGGTCGGGGAGACCGCATCGCCAGACCGACCGGACAGAACCTTGACCTCGACGCCCGGCGCACGGCGGACGGGCAGGGCGTTCCCACGCAGGCTCTGGTAGCGCGGCTCGGTCATCTTCCGGCTGGCCGGCAGGTTGACCCACAGCTGCAGCGTGTGCGCGATCGAGCCTGGCGAGGCGCTCTCGTTGTGGATCACGCCCCGGCCCGCCGTCATCCATTGAGCATCGCCGGCCTCGATCAGGCCCTCGTTGCCGGCGCTGTCGAAATGCTCCACTGCACCGTCCAGCACGAGCGTGACCGTCTCGATGCCGCGGTGCGGGTGCCGGCCGAATGCGCCGCGGGGCATGAAGTCCTCGGCCATGAGGATGAACGGGTCGGTCGCCCCCACGTCTCGACCGTCGATCAGCCGCCGGGCGCGATGCCTGTCGGCGTGTCCGGGCTCGAGTTTCGGATCGACGATCCGGGCGACGTCTCGCGCGGGGAGGCTCGGGGAATGCGTCATGGCGATGATCCTTGACTTGACGCTGACCATTGCTGCGCTCAGCGCGCCCTTCGTTCGGCACGGGCGATTGCCCGGCTGACACCGAGCTAAGCACTGGCGATCGGCAGAAAAAGCGGTAAAATTTTCGACCGAGATCATCTGGAGATCAGATCATGGACGCGCTGACGTTGGATCAGATCCGGGTCTTCATCGCGGTGTCCGATGCCGGCAGCTTCTCCAGGGCGGCGAAATCGTTGAACCGCGCGCAGTCGGCAGTGACCTACGCGATCCAGAAGCTCGAGGGCGAGATCGGCGTCGCCGTCTTCGACCGCTCGGCTTATCGGCCGGTGCTGACCGAACCAGGCAAGGCACTGCTCGTACGCGCGAAGCGCATCGCGGAGGCGACCAGCGGCTTCCGCAACCAGGCCAGCAGCCTCGCCCGGGGCCTTGAGCCGGAACTGCCGATCGCGCTGGACCCGATGTTCCCGATGCCGCTGGTGGTCGAGGCACTCAAGGCGTTCAGCGACCGTTTTCCCAGCGTGCCGCCGCGGGTCCATGTCCGCTCCCTGGGCGCCGCCGCGCAGCTCGTGCTGGACGGCACCTGCACGCTCGGCTTGCTCCCCTTCGTCATCACCGACCTCACGTCCCTCAAGACGTTCCCGATCCTTCATACCGAATTGGTCCCGGTGGTCGCGCCCGGGCACCCGCTCGCGACGGAAGCAGGTCCGATCGAGACCGAGACGTTGCACAGGCACGTGCAGCTCGTGCTGAGCGACTCATCCGACCTCACGGCCGGGCGGGACTATGGGGTTCTGTCGAGCCGCACTTGGCGTATAGCTGACCTTGGCGCGAAGAAGTCCATGCTGCTGGCCGGCCTCGGATGGGGCAGCATGCCCGCACATATGGTCAGGGATGAGATCGAGCGCGGCGAGCTCAAGCGGATCGACCCGGCAGGCTTCAGCCAGCTGACTGCGCGCCTGGTCCTGGGCGCAGCGTACTCCGCCGAGCGCAGCCTTGGTCCAGCAGCGACGTGGATGGTTGACCATCTCAGGCACTGGACGACTTGATGGTGGACTCTTGCATGTAGAGCCGGCAGGGGCCTCGGTTTGCGTGCAGGCCGGGACCGACACGCAAGCGGGTTTGCAGGACTACTTTTCCCGCAGCAAGCGGAAGTTCGAGCCCGTCACGCTCGAGAACCTTGAGCAGATGAAGGACGCCTTCGCCAGCGGGCGGTGCGACGCCATGACGAGCGACTCCACCCAGTTGATCGCGATCCGCTCGACCATGCAGCGCCCGGGGGAGTACCGGCTGCTGCCCGAGATCGTGACCAAGGAGCCGCTTGCGCCGGCCGTCCGCAGCGGCGACGAGCAGCGGGCCAACATCGTCCGCTGGAGCTTCTGGGCGATGGTGACGGCGGAAGAGCTGGGCATCACGTCAGCCACGGTGAAGGAGCAGGCCGCAACCAGCTCCGACCCAAGCGTGCAGCGCCTGACGGGCAAGGCGGGCGACCTCGGCAAGATGCTGGGCCTCGATCCCGCATGGGCGATGAGCGTGGTGGCCCAGGTCGGCAACTACGGGGAAAGCTTCGGGCGCAACCTTGGGACGCTTGGGGTCAGCCGCGGCTACAACCGGCTGTGGCGGGAAGGCGGCCTCATGTTCGCGCCTCCGCTGCGCGGATGCGGCACAACCCGGCCGCAACGGGCGGCTCGATGGAGACAAGCAGATGAAAGTCGGCGTTCCCAAGGGAAAACGTGGAGGATCGTCGTCTACGACCTTTCCCTGGAAAACATGAACTTCGGCGGAGGCAGGCTGCTGTTCGCCAGCGACGTCCCGATGCCCTGGGTGAGGCAGCCCGGCGCCACGACCGGAGCGTGAGACGATACTGGCCGGCGGTGCGGACAACGCAGGGCGTTGCCGGGGCGACTGCCCAGCTCAAGCTGGATCCACAGCGGGTGATCGCTGCTGCGGCTTGCTGACGCCGGCACGATGGATCAGCTCGAAGGCCAGTGCCGCCAGGGCGGGACACGCGCCAAGCAGGAGGAACAGGGTGGCGGGCGTGACCTGCCGGGCCAGCAGCACGCCGACGGCTCCTGGAATGAGCACCTGGCCAAGGCGGCCCATGCTCATGGCCCATCCCACCGCCGTGGCCCGCACGTCCGGCGCGTACACCAGCGTCAGCATCGCGATGCCGCCGGACGCGCCAAGCCCGACCAGCAGGCCGACGAGCGTGACGAAGACGGACGCCAGGACCACGGAGGAAGCGTCGATCCCGATCGCGGCAGTCGCTACGGCGCCCAGGACGACCGGGACCATCAGGGCACGTCCGGCGCCGAACTGGTCCAGCAGCCGACCCGCCATGGCCATGCCGAGCAGGGCGCCCAGGCCCAGGAAGGAGGAGGCCACGGCGGCCTGCCCGGCCGACACGCCGGCCTGGTGCATCACCGTCGGGATCCAGTTCATGCTGGCCGTGGTGCCGAAGCAGGCGAACAGGACCAGCCAGAGGCACAGGGTCAGCCGCAGGAAACCACCCTCGAACAGCGCCCTGACGCGGCTGGCCGGCTGCGGCACGCTGGCGGGCTCGGCAGTGATCGTCGCCAGGCCGTCATGCGCGCCCACCTTGCGCAGGATGCGGTCGACCCGGTCGTGGCCGCCGGGCCGGCGCATCAGGAAGGCGCAGGACTCGGGCATGCCGACCAGCACGGCAGCGGCCGCGGCCAGCGGCAGGATGCCGCCCACGAGAAACATGACCTCCCAGGAGTGCCGCGTCAGCAGGTAGGCGTTCATCAGCCCGCCAAGCAGGATGCTCAGCGGGAAGGACGCCCACACCAGGCTGACCAGGCTGGCACGCAAGTGCGCGGGTGCGTACTCCGATGTCAGGGTGATGAAGCACGGGGTGGCGCCCCTGAGCCCAAGCCCGGCCACCAGGCGGCACGCGACCAGCTGCGGCAAGGTGGCCGCGACCGGCGTCAGGCAGGTGAAGACGCCGAACAGCAGCACGGCCACCACCAGGACCGCCTTGCGCCCGAACCGGTCGCACAGGGAGCCGAGCAGCAAGGCCCCTATGGCGGCGCCCCAGAACGACCCCGATATGGCCCACCCCATCGCGCTCGGGGCCACGTGCAAGGCGGCCGCCAACGACGGCGCGCCCACCCCGATGGCGGACGTGTCGTTGCCGTCCAGCGTCCCGACCAGGCCGCACAGGACGAACACCCGGACCTGCAACGGCGAGACAGGAGCCCGGTCCAGGACGTCGGCCGCCTCGGTCTTCAGGGAGATGTCGCTCACGGTGGCTGGCCTTTGCGGCTTGTCGGCACGGTCCGACGGGTCCTCGACTCAGGCCTGGTCCCGCTCGTCCAGTGCGTTGCGGGTAACCTCGTCCTCCGTGCGCTGCCACAGCGTCAGGGCGATCGGCTGCCGCAGCTCCTCGGCGATGTGCCCCACCAGGCCCACCGCCCGGCCGATCACGGCGATGCCGCGGCAAAGGCGCCAGTCGAAGCCCATCTCCGTCATGATCGCGCCGATGGCGCCGGTGGCGTTGATCGGCAGCGTCTTGCCCGTGCGTGCCTCCGCCTCGGCGGAGATCGCCTCCAGCAGGGCCACGTGGCGGCCGGAGCAGCCCTCCTCCGCGGCGATGGCGAACAGCCGTGGCGTGCGGGGGTCGATCGGCTTGTGCAGCGGGTGGCCGATGCCGGGCACCGGGCGCTTGGCACGCACGAAGCCGTCCACGATGAAAGCGGCGTCTTTGCCGTCTGCCTCCTGCAGCATCCGGGCGGCCGCCTCGGCCCCCCCGCCGAACACGCTTCCCATGCCCGACAACCCCGCCGCCACGGCACCCTGCAGCGCATCCGGCGCGCCAAGGTAGGTCAGGCGGGCGATCATCGCCTGCGGGGTCATCCCATGCTCGACCAGCGTCACCAGCAGGCTGTTGAAGACCCGTGCCTCGCCCGGCGACGGCATGCGCCCGGTGAGTTCCAGGAACGCCATCGCGCCCAGGTCCAGGGTGCCGAGGATGTCGCCCGGCAGGTCGAACCCGCGCACCACCACGCGGTCCGGCGTGCTATAGCCCATGGCCGACCGGATCGGCCTGCCGGCGCCCTTCATCGGCCGGCCGCCATGGCGGGACGGTCCACCTCGGCCAGCACCTCCTCCGTATGCTCCCCCAAAAGGGGGGCACGCCGGCCGAGGCCGGGACGGGCGCCGTCGATCCGCACCGGCGGATGGATGCCCCGCAGCTCGCCCCCCGAGGGCGCCGGCCACGCGCAGAAAACGCCGAGATGCTGCACCTGGGCGTCCTGTGTGACGGCCTCGACGTCGAGGACCGGCGCATGCGGGACATCCTGCTCGGCAAGGCGGAGCATCCACTCGGCACGCGGCCGGGTCGCAAACAAGCCTTCCAGCGCCGTGCGCAGCTCGACGTAGTTGGTCACGCGCCGCCGGCGTGGCGTGAAGCGCGGGTCACGGCCGAGCTCGGGCGCCCCAATCGCCGCCAGGAGGCCGGTCCAGAACTTCTCCGGCGCGGAAAGGTGGATCGTCAGCAGCTCGCCGTCGGCGCAACGGAGCACGAACGTCTGCGATGCGGCGACCCGCGACAGGCTGTGGGGCACCTGTCCGGTCATCGCCTGGGTGGCATAGGCGTCCGGGATGAAGGCGATCGTCGCCTCGAGCATGTTGATGTCCAGCCGGCGGCCACGTCCGGTGCGGTCGCGCTCCAGCAGCGCGGCGAGCACGGCCACCGCGGCGGTGTACCCGGTGACGTTGTCGGACAGGGTCGGACCGCCGACCCTGGGCGCCTCCGGATCGAGCGCGAGGCTCATGGTGCCGGCATACGACTGCGCGACGCCGTCGTAGGCCGGCCGGGCCGCGTACGGGCCGTCCGTGCCGAACCCGGTGATGGAGCAGTGCACCAAGCGCGGAAACCTTTCGGCGAGCACCGAGGCGGGAAAGCCGAGGCGGTCGAGCGTGCCCGGCCGGTAGTTCTCGATCAGCACGTCCGCGGTTTCGAGCAGCCGGCCCAGCCTCGCCTGGCCTGCCGCGCACCGGAGATCGAGCGCGACGCTGCGCTTGCCCTGGTTGTAGGCGACGAACTGCGGGCTGTAGCCATTGGCACTGAAGCTGCGGAATGGATCTCCGTCCGGCGGTTCGACCTTGACCACGTCCGCGCCCATCATGGCCATGAGGGAGGCCGCGAGCGGGCCTGTGATCATGGTGCCGAGATCCAGGATCCTGATGCCTTCGAGCACTGCTTTCCACCCCGTTTGACCAACGTCCTGCTCGGTCAGGCCAGCATGTCCCGAGAGGTATCAATCAAGTTGTGCGATTAACGCGCACACGTGCGACAACCGCACGAACCTGCGATGGCTTGCGGTTTCGGGTCAAGCCTTTTCAGGGGTGGAATCCATCCTGGAAGGCCGAACTTGCGCGCAGCGCGTGGCCGATGCGGCTGGCCGCCGGGCCAATGGCATCCAGAAAGGCCGTAGCAGTTGGCTGGTCACAGATACGGTGCGGGTTGCTGCTGATGTTGATGGCCGCGATCACCATCTCCCCGCGACCGATGATCGGCACGGCCACGGATGCGATCCCCTCCTCCAGCTCGCTAACGGCGGTGGCGAACCCGTCCCGCCGAACCTCGGCCAACTCCCCCTGGAGGGCCTCGATGCTGGTCTTCGTGGCCCGCGTGAACCGCTGGAGCGCCTGGCCCGTCAACCGCGCCGTCAGCTCGCCAGGCGTCAGCGCCGCGAGCAGCACCTTGCCGAGCGAGGTCGCATGCGCGGGGAGCCGCGACCCCACGCCGATCTGGGTCTGCACCAGGCGCTGCGTCTGCGCCCGTGCCAGGATCAGGGCCTCCCCTCCGCTCAGCACGGCCAGGCTGCAGCTTTCGTTGGTTTTGGCACTCAGCGCCTGGAGCTCGGGCTGCAGCAGCCTGTCGAGGCGCATGGACGAGAAGTAGGCGAAGCCCAGCTCGAGCACCGCCGGACGGAGGCTGTACCGTCCGTCGTCGCCGTGAACGTAGCCAAGCGACTCCAGGGTCAGCAGGAACCGCCGCGCCGCGGCGCGGGACAGTCCGCAGATCTGGGCGACCTCGGACACCCGGAGGACCGGCCGCCGGGCATCGAAGGCCCGCAGCACGGCCAGACCGCGTTCCAACGACAGCACGTACCAGGGTTCGGTCGGCTCGGCGGCGGCGGCCTCCTTGTTCGTGTCTACGCTTTCCTCCATCGGTTGGCTGGCGAGCTTCCCACCCCGGCGGTCGCCGGTGGGCGGCGGTCCCGCGATTGGTCCCATGCGGCATATAGCACGGGGTCGGAGTTCATCGCTGGTCCGGCAGGTCGCCGACAGGTGGCGGGCCGCAGCCAACGGTGCGGACGGGGCGGGTCAACAATCACTTGACGCACGAGCGAAGCGAGCCGTAGCTTGTGCGTTAAAAGCGCTTATGTGCGATTAACGCACAATGCGCAAGCGCCGGGTCGTGGATGGGAGCGTCTCTTGAACATCGATGTCGTCGTCAACGTCAGGCCGCTGCATGGCGAGTGTCCCATCTGGAACGAGCCGGAAGGCAAGCTGTACTTCACCGACGTGTTCGGGCAGAAGATCCACAGCCTGGACCTTTCGACGTCGGCGCTGCGCAGCTGGGAGCTGCCTGCCCGGGTGAACGGCTTCGGCTTCTGCGAGCGGGGCGGCCTGATCGCCGCGAACTGGGACGGGATCGCCTTTCTTGACCTTGAGACCGCGTCGTTCGATCCGATCTGGACGCTCCCGCCCGAGAAGCAGGGCCGCTTCTTCGTCAACGACGCGCGCTGCGACCGGCAGGGAAGGTTCTGGGCGGGCACGGTGGTGACCGCGTTCGACGCGCCGGGTGCGGCCCTGCACCGGGTCGACGCACAACGCCAGGTCACCTCCCAGGTGGACGGCCTCGTGGCATCCAACGGCCTCGCCTTCAGCCCCGACAGCAGGATGATGTTCTACGCGGACACGCGGTTCGACCTGATCTGGGCCTTCGACTACGACGCCGACGACGGCGTCGCGACCAACCGCCGCACGCTGGCCTCCATCCGCCGGCCCGACGGCGCCGCGGTCGACGTGGACGGCTGCTACTGGATCGCCTCCGAGATCGACGGGCAGATCCTGCGCTTCGCACCCGACGGCCGGCTCGACCGCGTGATCTACATGCCGGTGAAGCACACCACCATGTGCTCGTTCGGCGGCCCCGGCTACGACACGCTGTTCGTCACCAGCAGCACGCGCCACCTCACGCCGGACGAGCTGCACCAGCAGCCGTCGGCCGGCGCGGTGTTCGCGATCACCGGGCTGGGCACGACCGGCCTGCCCGAGCCGCGCTACGTCGGGTAGGGCGGCATGCCGGGATCGATGGGAACGTTGCTGCTGGCGGCCTGCCTGGCGGCGCCGGCAGCCGCAGGAGCCGCCGAGAAGCTGGTGACCCGGTCCGGCGGCGTGACCGCCTACAGCGACGGGGGGAGCGGTCCGGTCATCGTTGCCGTCCCGTCCCTGGGCCGGGGGTGTGCCGACTTCGCGGACGTCGCGGCCCGGCTGATGCAGGACGGGTTCCGGTTCATCTGTCCGGAACCGCGCGGCATCGGGGGAAGCACCGCACCCGGCGACGCCGTGACCCTCCATGACCTCGCGGCCGACGTGGCCGAGGTGATCCGGCGGTCGGCCACGTTACCGGTCGTGGTGCTCGGCCATGCCTTCGGCAACACGGTCGCCCGGACCGTCGCGACGGACCGGCCGGATCTGGTGCGTGGCGTCATCCTGCTCGCCGCATCCGGCCGCGCCCCGGTCAGCGACGCCACGAGGGAGGCCATCGCCAGGGCGTCGGACCTGACCATCCCCGCATCCGATCGGCTGCAGTACCTGGCGAGGGGGTACTTCGCGTCGGGCAACGACGCGACGTCCTGGCTGGATGGCTGGTACCCGGCGGTCCAGGCGACGCAGTGGGATGCGTTCCGCTCCTCCAGGCCGGCCGACTACGTGGCGGCAGGCGGCCGCGTTCCGATCCTGGACGTGCAGGGCGCCGAGGACGTGATCATCCCGGCGGCCTACTCCCAGGACCTGCACAAGGAACTGGGGGACCGCGTCACCGTGGTGGTGATCCCGCACGCCGGCCACGCCATGCTGCCGGAACAGCCCGCCGCCATCGCCGACGCCATCAAGGCGTGGATGGGGACGGTCCGCTGACATGGACATCTCCGTCGTCTCGCAGGCCCGGGCCATCCTCGGCGAGTGCCCGATCTGGAATCCCGGGGATGGCCGCCTCTGGTGGACGGACGTGTTCGGCGAGAAGCTCCATCGCCTGGACCCCGGCACGGGCGACGACGCCGTCGTGTCCCTGCCGGGCCGGATGAACAGCTTCGGCTTCCGCACCGGGGGCGGCCTGGTCGCCGGGACGTGGACGGGGTTCGGGCTGTTCGACGCCGAACTGGCCGGCTTCACCCGGCTGTCCGACCTGCGCGCCGCCCAGCCCGGCTTCTTCCTCAACGACGGCAGGTGCGACCGGCGCGGCCGCTACTGGGCCGCCACGGTCTGCGAAACCTACGACCTGCCCGGCGCCGCCCTGTTCCGGCTCGACCCCGACGGCTCGCACCGGCGGATGGCGGACGGGCTGCTCGCCTCCAACGGCATTGCGTTCAGCCCCGACGACCGGACCATGTACTACGCCGACAGCGTGGTCGGCGTGGTCTGGGCCTTCGACTTCGACATCGACGACGGCGTGCCGACGCGCCGGCGCCTTTTCGCCAGCATGCACCGGCCGGACGGCGCCGCCGTCGACAGCGACGGCTGCTACTGGGTCACGTCGTTCGGCAAGGGCGAGGTCATCCGCTTCACTCCCGCCGGCACCGAGGACCGGCGGGTGCGGCTGCCCACCACGCAGACCGCGATGTGCGCCTTTGGCGGACCGTCGCTCGACACCCTCTACGTGACCACCGGGACGTTCCGGCTAACCCAGGACGCCGCGGCGCGCGACGGGCTCGCGGGGTCGGTGTTCGCGATCACCGGCCTCGGCGCGACCGGCGTGCCGGAGCCGGCCTTCCTGGGCTGACCGGGTGACGATGGGCCTCAACTGAACCAGGCGCCCTGGACGGGCGGCACCGGACTGAGAACAGCAACAACAGAGGAGGCTTCCATGACAGCCGGAACGGCAGATCAACTCAGGTCCAGCTCTCCGAACTCCGGAGTCAGTCCGGCCGCTCAGGCCGAGATGTCGGTCGTCCGGTCGGACAGGTTCCAGGAGCTGGTCGGCCGGCAGAACCGGATCGGCTTCGGCCTGACGGGCCTGACCTTCGTCTGCTACTACGGCTTCTTCCTGGTCGACACGTTCCTGCCATCCTGGTTCAGCGTCATGATCCCGGTGTTCGGGACGACGGGCATCCTGTTCATCGTGCTCACCTTCGCCTTTGTCTGGCTGATCGCCCTGTACTACCTCCGCGTCGTCCAGCACGAGCTGGAGCCGATGCGCAATGCGATGGTCGTGCAAATGTCGGCTCCGACGACAGCTGCCGCCTCGGCCGGAGGGCGGTCATGATCGCCACCAACGGCTTCACCCTGCCCGTCTTCGCCGTCCTGATCGCCGCGAGCTGCTTCGTCATCTTCCGCGCCTCGCGGCGCAACGCGACGGGCAGCGACTTCTTCACCGCTGGCCGCAGCATCTCCGGCTTCCAGAACGGCCTGGCGATCGCCGGCGACTTCATGTCGGCCGGCACGTTCCTCGGCACGACCGGGCTGCTGTTCCTGTTCGGCTTCGACGGCGGGCTGATCATCGTCGCGGCGCTGTTCGGCTTCCTGCCGCTGCTGTTCCTCCTGGCGGAGCGGCTGCGCAATGCCGGCGCCCTCACGCTGGCGGACGTGCTGTCCATGCGGTTCGATGGCCGCCAGGTGCGTGCCGTCACGGCGGTCAACACCCTGGTGGTCAGCGGCATGTACCTGTTCGCGCAGCTGGTGGGCGCAGGCGTGCTGCTGCAGATCCTCGCCGGCTGGAGCTTCTCCACCGCCGTCGCCGTGACGGGGCTGCTGATGACGCTCTACGTGGCGTTCGGCGGCATGCTGGGCGCCACCTGGGTGATGATCATCAAGGCCGTCATCCTGTTCTTCATCGGCCTGCTCCTGTGCGGCCTCGTCCTCCACCACGCCGGCTGGAGCATGGCACGCCTGAGCGAGATCGCGGCCGCCAACAGCGGCAAGGCCACCGCCTTCCTCGAACCCGGCCTGATGCTGCCCGGCAAGTCGCTGCGGGACGTGGTCGACATCCTGTCCTACGCCACAATCTACATGCTCGGCACGGCCGGGCTGCCGCACGTGCTGATCCGCTTTTTCACCACGCGGGACGGCGGCGCCGCACGCCGCTCGCTCGGCTGGGCAATGGGGGTGATGGGCCTGTTCTACCTCATGCTGCTCGTCGTGGGCATCGGCGCCCGCGCGTTCCTGGTCGGCGACATCGCGACCGCGGCCGGGCGCGGCGGCGGGAACCTGGTGACGCCCATCCTGGCCGGCGAACTGGCGGGCGGCCTGCAGACGGTCCTGGGCGGCATCTTCCTTGCCGTGATCGCCGGGGTGGCGTTCCTGACGATCCTCGCTGTGGTCTCGGGCCTCTTGATCTCGTCGGCCGGCGCGGTGGCGCACGACCTGCTGGCGGAGGTTGTGCTGCGCCGGCGCAGCGTGTCCCCGCGCCAGGAAGCGGTCCTGGCCCGCGTCACCACCGCCGCGCTGGGACTGGCGGCCTCCGTGACCACCATCCTGATCGGGCCTAGCTTCAACATCACCTTCCTGATCGGCCTCGCCTTCCTGGTCGCCGCCAGCGCCAACCTGCCGGTGCTGATGTGCACGCTGTTCTGGCCGCGCTTCTCAGCCCGCGGCGCGATGACCGGGCTGCTCGGCGGTCTGGTCGCCTCGCTGATCGTGATCTCGCTGTCTCCCGCGGTCATGGGCGCCGACGCGGTGATCCCGCTGCGCTTCCCCGGCATCGTCAGCATGCCAGTCGGCATCCTGTGCTGCTGGCTCGGCACGATCCTGGGCGGCAGAACTGCCGACCGTACGCGGTTCGAGCACATGCAGCTGCGCTGCGAACTCGGCGTCGGCGCCGTCGAGCCGGCAGCACTGCATTGACGTCGCAAACTTCGACCAAGGAGGCCGGAACACATGTGCCCACATGACCACGAGGCTGCCGTGACCGTTCCGGACGCCGGCGGCATGGCACAAGGGGCTTCGCCATCGCTGGTCGCAGACCTCTTGGCAGCCAACCACATCCTGTTCGACCAGGGCGTGGTGGACGCGTTCGGCCATGTCAGCGTTCGGCACGACGCGCGGCCCGACCGGTTCCTGCTGGCTCGCAACATGGCACCGGGCGCGGTGGCTGCCGAGGACATCGTTGAGTTCGACCTCGACAGCAACCCGATCGACGCGAAGGGTCGCCGCGTCTACCTGGAACGGTTCATCCACGGCGAGATTTATCGTCGCCGCCCCGACGTGCTTGCGATCGTGCACAGCCACTCGCACTCGATCGTGCCGCTCAGCGTGATGAAGGGCACCCGGCTGCGGGCGTTGTTCCACATGGCCGGGTTCATCGGCCAGGAAGCACCGGTGTTCGAGATCCGGGAAGCCAGGGGCGACGCGACCGACCTGCTGATCAGCGACAATGCGCTGGGCCGGGCGTTGGCGGAAAAGTTCGACGGGTCGGACATTGTCCTGATGCGGGGTCACGGCTCGACGGTGGTGGCCACGTCGCTCCCGCTGGCGGTCTACCGGGCGGTCTACGCGGAGCTCAACGCCCAGTATCAGATAGAGGCCAGCCGTGCCGGGGAGGTCACATTCCTGACCGAGGCCGAGGGCCGCGCCTGCGTCCGCAGCATTGAGGGGCAGGTGCAGCGGCCGTGGGACCTGTGGAAAGCGGCCGCGGCGCAGCGCCGGAGTGGCCGACCGTGAGTCCGTGCGGGATGACGGTCGCGGACAGCCGACAGCAGGAGACGCCGGCATGCAGTTCCACCTAAACGGCTACCGGACCGGTGACCCCGCGGTTCTCGCCCCATCACGGCCGCCTGGAGCCCAGCCTGGCAGCGACAAGCTTCCGGACCAGGTGGACGTGCTGATTGTCGGCTGCGGGCCGGCAGGCCTCACGCTGGCCAGCCAACTGGCGGCGTTCCCCGACATCGCCACGCGGATCGTCGACCAGAAGCCGGGTCCGCTGCAGCTTGGCCAGGCGGATGGGATCGCCTGCCGGACGATGGAGATGTTTCAGGCATTTGGGTTCAGCGAGCGCGTGCTGAAGGAAGCCTACTGGGTCAACGAGACCTGCTTCTGGGAGCCCGGCGATGACGGCACCATCAAGCGCAGCGGCCGCATCCAGGACACGGAAGCTGGGCTGTCCGAGTTCCCGCACGTCATCCTCAACCAGGCTCGGGTCCACGACTTCTTCCTGGACGTGATGCGCAACGGGCCGGCCGGGTTGGAGCCGGACTACGGCCGCGTCCTGCTCGACGTCAGCATCGCACAGCCGGCAGGCAGCAACGGCCTGGCGGCGGAGCCTTGCTTCCCGGTGACGGCCAAGCTCCGGCGCGTCGAGGGACCGGAGGCAGGGCAGGTGGAAACCGTGCGGACCCGCTACCTGGTCGGCTGCGACGGCGCGCGCAGCGCCGTGCGCAAGGCGATCGGACGTGAGCTCCACGGCGACTCCGCCAACCAGGCCTGGGGCGTGATGGACGTCCTGGCCGTGACCGACTTCCCGGACATCCGCTTCAAGGCGGCGATACACTCGGCGCAGGACGGCAGCGTCCTGGTCATTCCCCGGGAAGGCGGCTACCTCGTCCGCCTCTACATCGAGTTGGACAAGCTGCAGGCGAACGAGCGGGTGGCGCAGCGCAACATCACCGTCGACCGGCTGATCGCCGCAGCGCAGCGCATCCTGCGGCCCTACACGCTGGACGTGAAGGAGGTCGCGTGGTGGTCGGTATACGAGATCGGCCAGCGGCTATGCGATCGGTTCGACGACGTGCCCGACAACGACACGAGCGGCCGCCTTCCCTGCGTCTTCATCGCTGGCGACGCCGGCCATACGCACAGCCCGAAGGCGGGTCAGGGCATGAACGTGTCCATGCAGGACGGCTTCAACCTGGGCTGGAAGCTGGCGTCCGTGATCCGCGGCCAGGCGGTGCCCGCGATCCTCCACACCTACTCGGCCGAGCGGCAGGCCATTGCCCAGGAGCTGATCGACTTCGACCGCACCTTCGCGCGCATGTTCAGCGCGACGCCGCGGCGGGCGGGCGTCTCCGATACCGAGGGCGTGGACCCGGCGGAGTTCCAGCGCTACTTCGCCCAGCAGGGCCGTTTCACCGCCGGGACCGCCACGACCTACCTGCCGTCGCTCATCTCGGCCGAACCGACCCATCAGGCCCTGGCCCGGTCCTTCGTGGTCGGCACGCGCTTTCACTCCATGCCGGTCGTGCGGCTTGCGGATGGACGACCCATGGAGCTAGGCCACGCCGCGACCGCGGACGGCCGTTGGCGGCTGTACATCTTCTCTGACGCGACTGACCCTGGGAACCGCCTTTCACGGCTGTGGCATCTCTGCACGCACTTGGCCGAGGATGCCGGATCGCCGGTTGTCAGGTTTACGCCGGCGACGAGCGACGTGGACGCGGTATTCGACGTTCGGGTCGTACTTCAACAGGACCATCGCACGGCGTCCATTTCTGACCTGCCTGCGCTCCTCGCACCTCGGAAGGGTCGATTGAACCTGGTCGATTACGAAAAGGTGTTCTGCACCGATAGTCGGAATGGTGACATCTTTAACATGCGAGCTATTGATCGATCACTGGGCTGCATCGTCGTGGTCAGGCCTGACCAGTACATCGCTAACATCGTGCCACTCGATGCAGTCGAAGAACTGGGTCGGTTTTTTGCTGGCTTTATGGAACATGGCGGGATTCAAAGGTCAAGTTGACCGTTTGCTGCGCCTTGTTTGATATCGGAGCAGTCTGTCCTTGCCCACGAACAGTGCATCGGCGTCGATGCCAATGTCGCGCTGCACTTAACCATGAAACTCAATTCCGAGCGTGATCGACAGCCTGATACCGACTGCTCTGGACTTTGACCTGTGCGCAGGCTCGGGTTGTGATGGTGATGATGCGTTCGGCG
>CALMAB010000540.1 GCA_937858325.1 uncultured Acetobacteraceae bacterium | reverse complement strand
AGTCAAGTGGTGCGCCTGGCCGCTCACCCCAAGACTACCTTGGCCGGATCAATAAAAGGCGACCGAGCGCCCGGAAGACGTCGGCCTCTCGATCGCCCAAGGCAAAGCGATGCTGGCAGCCGTCCAGGCCCGGACGGTTCTGGCTCAGGCAGCAACCTGGTCGCGGCAACATCGGTGCTGCCTGGCTTGTGGCGAACGACGTCGCAGCAAGGGCAGCTACCCGCTCGTGTTCCGCACCCTTTATGGGAATGTCGAGCTGGACAGTCCGCGCCTGCACCGCTGCCCGTGTCAGACTGCGGACGGCCCGGCCACCATATCGCCACTTCGGGACCTGATCTCCAGCCACGTCGCGCCCGAGCGGCTCTACCTGGAAGCGCGCTGGTCCTCGCTCGTGCCGTATGCCGCGACGGCGGGGCTGCTGGCCGACGTACTGCCGATCGCGTCCGGCGCGAACCGGACCACCGTGCAGGAGCACGCCCTGCACGTGGCGGAACGGGCGGAGACCGAGCTTGGGGAGGAGCAGCTCTGCTTCATCGACGGCTGCCAAGCGGACTGGGCCGAGCTGCCGATCCCGGAAGGCCGCATTGTGGCCGCCCTCGACGGCGGCTATGTCCGCAACTGGGAGGAGCGCAAAAGCAACTTCGAGCTGATCGTCGGCGGCTCGGTGCCGGACGACCGCGCGCCGCGCTACCTTGGCCTGATATACGGCTACGATCGGAAACCCAAGCGCCGGCTGTTCGAGGTACTGAGGAGCCAGGGGCTGCAAGCCAACGCAAGACGTGACCTTTCTGACCGACGGCGGCGAGGAGGTGCGCGCCTTAACGAAGCTGGTCACCCCGGAAGCCGAACACGTGCCGGATTGGTTCCACATCACCATGCGCCTGACTGTGCTGGGCCAGTATGCCCGTGGCGTCGTGCACCACGACAAAGCCGAGGGCGCCCACCTGCTCGCGTTGCTCGACAGCATGAAATGGCTGCTGTGGCACGGCAACCAGCATCGGGCTGGCGAGGAGATCGCGTTCCTTGAGGACGACGTGGACGGGCTGGCGATGGACTACCCGAACCTGGGCGAGCTCAAGCGCGCCGCGCACAAATTCGCCGCCTACATCGCCAGCAATGCTGGCGGCCTGATCAACTACGGCGATCGGTTCCGCTCGGGCGAGCGCATCTCCTCGTGCCTGGCCGAAAGCACGGTGAACATCGTCGTCAGCAAGCGTTTCGCCAAGCGTCAGCAGATGCAGTGGACCAAGCGCGGCGCGCCACCACAGCAGAGAGCAAAGCGCTCGCAATCGCGTCGATCGTCCTCATGACCCAGCGGCAGCCGGCAAGAATGGATGAGGAGCAGCTCTTTGCCGGTCAATGATCAACCCAACGGCTGCGAGGCGCAAACGCGGTGCTTGATCAAAGGTGGGCAAGTTAGAACGTAAGCGCGCCGATATCACTCATCATCGCCAAGATCACGGGCAAGGCGGCCGGCTCCGTCATGGGCCAACCAGGACTCATACGTGATAAAGCTCATCTGATAGATGTCAGGCTCCAGGCTCGACCCGTTCGGGTTCTCGAACCGAGCCGTGTATTCCGCCACGCGCGGGTCGTCCGGACCAGTGAAATAAACCGCATACAACCCCGGATCGCCTTCCAGCCACCCTCGAGGGGCAGCCAGGGCACGGCGCAGGCCTTTCGACCCGAACCATTCGAAATGCTCCTGGCGACGCTGTGACATCAACGGCTTATCATGGTCGGATAGGAACCGGCCGAAGTCGACGAAATACATGTCGCGTTTCTCTTCGTCCATGATCTGGTCAACGCTCTTCAGGATCATCGGCACGACAGGGTCCTCCAAAGGGTTTGGCAACGTTTGGCGCGTGACGCGCGGACCTCACAGCCGCGGGTCGACCGGCTCGCTTTCCAGAGCCAGCTCCGCGAACACGCATTCATGCACGTGGCGCAGCGGCTCGCCCGCGATGAAGCGGTGCAACGCTTCCAAGCCCAGGGCGAACTCGCGCAGTGCCAGGCCGCGCTTGGCATTCAGCCCGCGCTCGCGCAGCCGGTCCAGTTGGCTGGGCAGTGTGTATTCAGGCCCGTAGATCAGCCGGAGGTACTCGCGCCCGCGGACCTTGAGCGCCGGCTGGACCAGGCCCTTCGGCCCTCGGGCGACGAAGCCGGCGGGCTTCACGACCACGCCCTCGCCGCCGTTCTCCGTCAGCGTGTCCCACCAGGCAACCGCGTCCGCCACCGCCGCTGCGTCGGCGAGATCGACCTCTCGCCAGGTCGTCGCCAGCAACACGGCGGGGTCGTGCGCGCAGATCGCGGCGAGGCTCCGCATGTGCCAGGCGTGATCACGGTTGTCGTACACCGCCCCCTCGGTCGCGAGCAGATGGAACGGCGCGAGCTTCAGGTCCTCCAGCCCATGCACCGGCCAGGCGTAGCGGCGCC
>CALMAB010000539.1 GCA_937858325.1 uncultured Acetobacteraceae bacterium | reverse complement strand
GGCGAGCAGGTCGGCGTGGTGACGGGGATCGTGGCGATCTGGCAGTACCGCATCGTGATCGAGGGCCAGCAGGACCACGCGGGCGGCACCACCATGGCGGAGCGGCGGGACGCCGGCCTGGCCGCGGTGCGGCTGCTGGCGTGGCTCGATGCGGAGTTCCCGAGGCACTGCGCGGAGCGGACGGTGTGGACCTGCGGGCGGATCGCGCTGTCGCCCGGCGCCGCGTCGATCATCCCGGGCCGGGCGGAGGTGCTGTTCCAGTTCCGCGACATCTCGGTGGAGGTCTTAGACCGGCTGGACGCCGTGCTGCGCCGGGGCGTGCAGGAAAGCAACCGGCGGGAACGCTGCGTGGCGACGCTGGAGGTGCTGGGGCAGTCGGCGCCGGCGCCGTGCGACGCCGGATGGCAGGACGCGCTGGCCGCGGCGGCGGAGGCGCTGGCGCCGGGCAAGTGGCGGCGGATGCCGAGCGGGGCCGGGCACGACGCGCAGTACATGGCACGGATGATGCCCGCGGCGATGCTGTTCGTGCCCTCCATTGGCGGGATCAGCCACCATTGGAGCGAGGACACGAAGGCGGAGGACCTGGCGATGGGGATGCGGGTGCTGGCGGAAGGGGCGCGGCGGTTCCTGGCGGGCTGATCAGCCCTCCGCCGGGCGGATCAGGTCCCCCGCGGCCAGCACGGCGCCGGGCAGCGCCTCGATGTCAAGTGCCGCCTCGGGACCCACGCGCTGCATGTCGGCGTAGCGCCCGCCCACGGGCCGGCGGTAAACCTCCACCGCCCGGCCCGCAAGGTCCACGAGCCAGCATTCGGAAACCCCGCTTTCGGCGTAGAGCGGGATTTTGACATCCCGGTCGAACCGCAGGGTGGAGTCCGAGACCTCGATCAGGAGCAGCACGTCAGCGGGCCGGGGCGCCGCCGTTCCGTAGTCGTCGGCGCGGGGCTTGAGGGTGACCACGTCCGGTTGCGGCTCCGAGCCGTCGTCGAGGCGTACCGGGTTCTGCACCGAGATCACGCTTTGCCCCGCGACGGAGGCCGACAGCAAGCGGTTGAGCCGGTTCACCATGCCGAAATGCGGAGCACCGATGGCCGCCATGTCGATGATCTGCCCCCTGATCAGCTCGACCCGGGAATCCTCGTCAAATATCCCCGCATCCGCCATCCTGTGATAGTCGGACACCGTGAAGTGGTGCGGCCTGTTGCTCAATGCGCTGCCATCCATCGCACGCCCTCCTCCATGCGCAATGATACCGATTGCCGCCTGCTTTGGCCATCCTGGCGGTGAATGCCGATGGGTTCAGCCCGGCCTCAGCGCCTTCCGACCCTCTTCAGCGCGACCTCCGTGGCGCACCGGCTGTCGGTCGCGGTCCCGGTCAGCCGACCGTCGGCCACCTTTCCTTGGAGGATCGTGAAGTTGTGGAAGCTGCGCGGGCTTTTCCACAACCCGGAGGCCCGGAGGCTGCCGTCCGCCCCCACCGTGCCCGTCATCACCGTGCCGGGGTTGAACAGCTGCATCTTCAAGCGGCCACCGGCGATGTCGGCCGCGGTCCGGCCCGTCGCCGCCGTGATCCCGCACGCCTCCAGGAGGTTGGATTCGCGGGTCCCGACATACCGGCCATCATACAAGCCGGATGGCTCAGGGTTGGCGACGCCGGAGCAGCCGCACAACGCGGGCACGACTATGGCCAAGAGCCAGGGCAGAACGGTATGCGCGCCGAAGCGCGTCCGTGCGAGGTCCATGTGCAAGCCGGGCCGACCTTTGTTCCGGGCGCATGGGCAGGCCCTGTTGCAAGCTTAAGACGATTCCCGATTGGAACCCAAGCTGGGCGGCCGAGCGACCCGCCGGAAATGGCGGATGCAGAACTTCTCCAAGTCATGAACTCTGCGGGCCGGGTCGCGTAACAGGGGGACAGCCCAAAGGAGGTACCTGAAATGGAACCCATGAAGCCGATGAAGCCCATGGAACCGATGAAGCCGATGTCCGGCGGAGAGAAGTGGTGGCCGGAGGACCTGGGCCAGCCGTCATCGAGCGGGTCGCAGAACGGGATGCGCTACGCGTTCTTCCCGGACAAGAAGCGCCTGCTGATCGAGCAGGACGGGAAGACGACGACGTACGACAGCGGCGACCACCGCATCAGCGGCGTGTCGCAGGGTGGCGGCCAGGGACAGTCGCCAGCCTTCACGAGCCAGAACGGTTCGGTGAAGCTGGACGAATTGAAGAAGGTCCACTGAAACGCAGCGCGCGGCGCCCCGGCATGCAGGGAACGGGTGGGGCTACGTCCACCCGATCCCCCGGCGCAGGAACGCGATGCCCAGCGCGATGAACGCCGCGGTCTCGGCATTGTCCTTGCCGTAGCCGTGCCCGCCCGCCGCAGGCTCGTAGAACGCCGCGTCATACCCCATCGCCTGCAGCTTCGCCGCCATCTTGCGGGCGTGCCCGGGATGCACGCGGTCGTCGCGCCGGGCGGTGGCCAGCAGGATGGGAGGATAGCGGCGGCCCGGCGCCGCCCCATGATAGGCGGATATGGCACGGAGGAACGCCCAATCGTCCGGCACGTCGGGGTCCCCGTACTCGGCGATCCAGCTCGCGCCGGCCAGCAGCTTCGTGTAGCGGCGCATGTCGATCAGGGGAATGGTGCAGAACAAGGCGCCGAAGCGGTCGGGATACCGGGTCAGCATGTTGGCGACCAGCAAGCCGCCGTTGGACCCGCCCTCCGCCGCGATGCGGCCAGGGCGGGTGACGCCGCGGGCCACCAGGTCGGCGGCAACGGCGGCGAAGTCGTCGTGGCTGCGGGCCTTGCCCTCCCGCCGCCCGGCATCGTGCCAGGCCGTGCCGAACTCGCCGCCGCCGCGCAGGTTGGCGACGACCAGGGTGCCGCCCGGCTGCAGCCACAGCCGCCCCATGCCGCCCTTGTAAACCGGCAGGCTGGAAACGCGGAAACCGCCATAGGCCGTCATGTGCACGGGCGCTTCCCCGGTCAGGCCGGGCGGGCCGACCTGGATGTAGGGGATGCGCTCGCCGTCCGCGGAGATCGCCTCGTGCTGAGTCGTGACCAGGCCGGCGGGGTCGAACGCCGCCGGCGCCTGCTTCAAGCGTTCCGGCGGGCCATCCGTCAGCAGCAGCAGGCTGGGCGGCGTCAGCGGGTCCTGCGTGGCGGCGAGCAGGGTGCCGTCGCGCTCGCGTTCCTCATCATCCAGCGGCCAGGCGCTGACGGCGCCGATGGCGGGCAAGCCCGGCAGCGCGGCGTCGTCCCAGGTGCCCGGCGTGACGATGCGATACTCGGGACGCAGGTTGTCCAGGACGCTCAGCACCAGGCGCCCCTGAGACCAATAATAGCTTTGCAGGGACCGGCGCGCCGCCGGGGTGAACACGACCCGGAACGCGCGGTCCCCGGCCAGGAAGGCGTCAAACGGTATGCACAGCAAGGTGTCCGGCGCGTGCGTCTGCCCACCCACGGTCCACGGCCGGCGCGGACGGACCGCGAGCCAGTCGCCGCTTACCAGAAGCCCGGCGTCGGTCGGCAGCTCCACCCGCTGCACCGGCCCCGCGCAGGTGCCGACCCAGACCTCGACGTCGAAGAACCCCGTGCGGGCGATGAACGTCACGCGGCCGGCGTCCCGGTCGAAATCGGCGCTGGCGGACATGTTGGCGGGGTCGGTCTCGAACACCACCTTCGCCGCCGCCGGGTCCGTGCCGCGCGGCCAAACCCGGACGGTGCGGGCGTAGCCGGCGCGGGTGGCGCCGCCCGAGGCGGTGAACAACAGCACGGTGTCCCGATCCAGCCAGCGGGCGCCGCCCTTTGCTTCCGGCGCGTTGAAGCCGTCCGGGACGAAGCTGCGGCTGGGCAGGTCGAACTCCCGCAGCACCGTGGCGTCCCCACCGCCCCGGGACAGGAACAGCAGGGCGCGCGCATGATCCGGCGGCAGGGTGGGGGCGCCGGCCCAGACCCAATCCTCGCCCTCCGTTGCCGCCAAGGCGTCGAGGTCCAGCAGGATGTCCCAGCCAGGGTCAGGCTGGCGGTAGCGGTCCAGGGTCGTGCGACGCCACAGCCCGCGGGGATGGGCGGCGTCGCGCCAGAAGTTGTACAGCAGGCCGCCCCGGCGGGTGATGCCGGGCAGGTTGTCGGGACGGTCCAGAAGGGCGCGAAGGGCGTCGCGGTCGGCCCGGAACGCGGGGCTGTCCAGCCGCGCCAGGGTAGCGGCCGTTTGCGCGTCGGCCCAGGCGAGCGCCCGGGGGTCATCCACCCCTTCCAGCCACAGCCAGGGATCGTCGTCGGGGTTGGCAAGGTCGGGCAGGTCGGATCGCATTGTCGGAGCCTCGGGACGGGATGCCTGAGAATCAGCGTGGCTGGCGCGGCTGTCCAGGGCGCGGCGCCGTTGCGTTGCAACTTGCAAGCCGCCCGGCGGATAAGGTCAACGATGGCCCGCCGCTGCCCGTTCACCCCGACACTCGACGCATGACGCGCGACATGGCCCGGCAACGGCGGCGCGTCGCCGGAGTTCTCGTTCCATGGTGAACCCGGTTCGATCAGTCCTGCGCATGGCCGCCGAGCGCGGCGTCGAGTTCGTGGCGGCTTGGAACCGGAGGCGGCTGCCCAAGGCCGCCCCTTTCCTTGTCGGCATCCACGCGCCGATGCGGGCGGAGCTGACGCTGCATGACCTTGCTGTCGCCGGGTCCATCCCCGCGGGGCTCGACGGCCGGTATCTCAAGATGGGCGCAAACCCCGTCCGTCCCGCCACTGCGGGCGGCCATTGGTTCCTGGGCGACGGCATGGTGCATGGCATCGCCATCCGGGACGGCAAGGCGCTGTGGTACCGCAACCGCTGGCTTCGCTCGCATTTGGCCGCCGCGGCGCTTGGCCTGCCTGCGGCGCCCGGGCCGCGCCGGGGCGGCAACGACACCGTGAACACCAATGTGGCCGCCATCGGCGGGCGCGCCTTCGCCCTGGTGGAAGCGGGCAGCTTTCCCGTCGAGCTGTCCGACACCCTGGAGGACCAGCGTTACAACCCGTTCGACGGGACGCTCCACGGCTCCTTCACGGGCCACCCGCACCGGGACCCGCTCACCGGCGAGCACCACGCGGTCGCCTATGACGGCAGGGTCTGGGACGCCGTCCGCCACGTCGTCGTGTCAGCGGCCGGCAAGGTGGTCCGCGACGTGCCGATTGCCGTGGAGCATGGCCCCTGCATCCACGACTGCGCCTTCACCACGCGGTTCGCCGTCGTGCTCGACCTGCCCGTCACCTTTTCGATGCGCGCCGTGCTCGGCGGCCACCGGTTTCCGTTCCGCTGGAACCCGGCTCACCGCGCCCGCGTGGGGCTGCTGCCGCGGCACGGCGAGGCCGCCGAAATCATCTGGTGCGACGTGGAGCCGTGCTTCGTGTTCCACGTGGCCAACGCCTTTGATGGCGAGGACGGCCGGGTGGTCCTCGACGTCATCGCGTACTCCACGATGTTCGCCTCAGACGCAAGCGGCCTCGACGCGCTGGGCCGGTTCGAGCGCTGGACCGTGGACCCTTCGACGCGCCGCGTGGACCGGCGCGTGATCGACCCCACGCCGCAGGAGTTCCCCCGCATCGACGAGCGCCGCTTCGGCCAGGGC
>CALMAB010000538.1 GCA_937858325.1 uncultured Acetobacteraceae bacterium | reverse complement strand
CCGGCCCGATCTCCACCGCCGCCAGGTCCGCCAGCGGGTGCCGCCAGACCAATGAGGCGAGCGAGCACAGCGCCAGGCTGACGTAGCCGGCCGAAGCCAGCCAGGCCGCGGGGACGTGCACGTACATGATCCGCACCGCATCGCCCTGCTGCCAATCCGAAGGCGCCACAAACAGGCCCCAAGCCAGGCCGCCCAGGGTCAGAACCAGGGCTGCCGCCGTGAGCCAAGGCTGCGCTCGCCCGGCCACGCGCAGGAAACGGCCGGGATTGGCGAAACGGTGCAGGCTGCGCGACGGGCGCGCGGGGAATGCTGTGGCGTCCACCCCTCGAAGATAGCACGTCTCCCGGGGAGTTGAAGGCACCTGTTGATCGGTTACTGTGCGTCGCACGCACCGAAGGGAACGCCATGCTGTTCGCCATCATCTGCACCGACCGGCCTGCGAGCCTCGACACCCGCCTCGCGACGCGGGCGGCGCACATCGCCTATCTCACCACCTATGCCGACCGCGTGGTGCAGGCCGGCCCGATGCTGGACACGGACGGGCGGCCCTGCGGCAGCCTGCTGCTGGTGGACGTCGCGGACCGCTCCGCGGCGGAGGGCTTCGCCGCCGGCGACCCTTACGGACGCGCCGGCCTGTTCGAGAGCACAATCATCCGCCCCTTCCGCACCGTGTTCAAGGACGGGGGGCAGGTCGAGTAGCGGCGAGCAGCAGGCCCGGGGCAGGAGGGAAGAGTGGACGAGGACAAGCTACTGGCGGCGATTGCGAGGTTGCAGGCGTCAACGGATGCGTTCCGTGGGGACGTGATGGCGAAGTTCGAGCGGGTCGAGAACGAGTTGACTGCGCTCAAGGCGGACGTCTCGGTCGTGTCGTTCTCGGCAATGCGGGCCGTGAAGCGCTCGGAGGGCGACCGATAGGACCTGCGGGATCTCAGCGAGATGGTGAACAAGATGTGGACCTCGGTGCTTCGCATGAAGACCGACATCGAGGAGCTGCAGAAGAGGCAGCAGTAATCGTTTCAATTAATTGCACGCCGGCGTCACTTTTGCACGGACCCCGGCGGGCACCAGTTGAGAGTGAAACGTATGGTCGGGAATACCCTGTGGCCTACTGGCTGGTGAAGTCGGAGCCGGACGTGTTCGGTTGGGACCACCAGGCGGCGCGCGGCACCGAGCCTTGGACCGGCGTGCGCAACCACGCGGCCAAGCTCAACCTGCTGGCCATGCGGCTCGGCGACCGGGCGTTCTTCTACCATTCCAACATCGGCCGCGCCGTGGTGGGGGTCGTGGAGGTGGCGCGGGAAGCCTACCCGGACCCCACGGCGGAGGACGGCGGCCCCTGGGTCTGCGTCGATATGCGCGCCGTCGCCCCGCTGCCCCGGCCGGTGACGCTGGCGGAGATCAAGGCGCACCCGGCCTTGGCCGACATGCCGCTGCTCCGCTTGTCCCGCTTGTCCGTCAGCCCGGTGTCGGACGCGCACTGGCAGCAGGTGATGAGCCTGGCCGGAAACGCAGCGTGACCGAGCGGACGCTGTGCCGTCTCCACGACATCCCGGACGGCGCGTCGCGCGGCTTCGGCCCGGCGCTTGGCGGCTTCACCGGGCTGTTCGCCGTGCGGCGCGGGGAAGCGGTGTTCGTGTATGTGAATGCCTGCCCGCACGTCGGCGCGGCGCTTGACCGGGCGCCTGACCGGTTCCTGACCCGGGACGGCGGGCGCATCGTTTGCGGGGCGCACGGGGCGCAGTTCGGGATCGAGGACGGGGTTTGCGTGCACGGCCCCTGCATCGGCGACCGGCTGGAACCGGTGCCGGTGCGGATTGTTGACGGGGCGGTGCTGGTGCCAACCGACGCCGGGCTGTAGATTCAACCGCAACAGCAATCAATACCCGAGGGAATGCAGCGTGTCCGACCACACTTACCCCGTCCTGCCCGAGATCGCGGCCCGTGCCCACGTGACCGCCGAGCAGCACCGCGCGATGACGCAAGCCGCCGTCGCCGATCCCGAAGCGTTCTGGTCGGAGCAGGCGCGGCGGATTTCCTGGATGCACCCGCCTACCCGCGCGAAGAACACCAGCTTCGAAGGCGACGTCAGCATCCGATGGTATGAGGACGGCACGCTGAACGCGTCCGCCACTTGCCTGGACCGGCACCTGACGGAGCGGCCGGACCAGGTGGCGATCATCTGGGAAGGCGACGACCCGAACCAGCAGCGCCGGGTGACGTATCGCGAGCTGCACGAGGAGGTGTGCCGCCTGGCCAACGCGCTGCGCGGCCTGGGGGTGAAGCGCGGCGACCGGGTGACGATCTACCTGCCGATGGTGGTGGAGGCGGCGGTGGCGATGCTGGCCTGCGCCCGGCTCGGCGCGATCCACGCCGTGGTGTTCGGCGGCTTTTCCCCGGACAGCCTGGCGAACCGCATCAGGGACTGCGGCAGCACCCTGCTGATCACCGCGGACGAGGGACGCCGGGGCGGGCGCAAGGTGGCGCTCAAGGCCAACGCGGACGAGGCGCTGAAGAGCTGCCCGACCGTGCAGAACGTGGTGGTCGTGCAGGTCACGGGCGGCAGCGTGCCGATGCAGGACGGGCGCGACCACGACTACGCGCCGCTGCTCGCGGCCGCCAGCCCCGACTGCCCGCCGGAGGAGATAGGGGCGGAGGACCCGCTGTTCATCCTTTACACCTCCGGCAGCACCGGGTCGCCCAAGGGCGTGCTGCACACCACGGGCGGCTACATGGTGTGGGCGGCGATGACGCACCAGCTGGTGTTCGACTACCAGCCAGGCGAGGTGTACTGGTGCACCGCCGACGTGGGCTGGGTCACGGGGCACACCTACATCGTGTACGGCCCGCTGGCCAACGGCGCCACCACGCTGATGTTCGAGGGCATTCCCAACTACCCCACCAGCTCGCGCTTCTGGCAGGTGGTGGACAAGCACCAGGTCAACATCTTCTACACCGCGCCCACCGCGATCCGCGCGCTGATGCGGGAAGGCGAAGGCCCCGTGCAGTCCACGTCGCGGACCTCGCTCCGCGTGCTCGGCAGCGTCGGCGAGCCGATCAACCCGGAAGCGTGGATGTGGTACTACCGGGTGGTCGGCAACGAGCGCTGCCCCATTGTCGATACCTGGTGGCAAACGGAGACCGGCGGCATCCTGATCTCCCCCCTGCCCGGCGCCGTGCCGGTCAAGCCCGGCTCCGCCACCCTGCCGCTCCCCGGCATCCGCCCGTTGCTGGTGGACGGCGAGGGTCAGGAGCTGAAGGGGGCGGTCGAGGGCAACCTGTGCATCGCCGACAGTTGGCCCGGCCAGATGCGGACGCTGTATGGCGACCACGCCCGCTTCGTGCAGACGTATTTCACCACCTTCAAGGGCCTGTACTTCACCGGCGACGGGGCACGGCGGGACGAGGACGGGTATTTCTGGATCACCGGCCGGGTCGATGACGTGATCAACGTGAGCGGGCACCGCATGGGTACCGCCGAGGTCGAAAGCGCCCTGGTCGCCCACCCCAAGGTGGCGGAGGCCGCCGTGGTCGGCTTTCCGCACGACATCAAGGGCCAGGGCATCTACGCCTACGTGACGCTGGTGGACGGCGAGGAGCCGACGGATGCCTTACGCAAGGAGCTGGTCGCCTGGGTGCGGCGCGAGATCGGCCCGATTGCCGCGCCGGACGCGATCCAGTGGGCGCCGGGCCTGCCGAAGACCCGGTCAGGCAAGATCATGCGCCGCATCCTGCGCAAGATCGCCGCCAATGAGACAGACGGGCTGGGCGATACCAGCACTTTGGCCGACCCGGGCGTGGTCAATGACCTGGTGAGCAACCGGGCGGGGTGAGCGGCGGCGGGGCGCCCTACCTAGCCCCGCGGCAACTCCTGCTCCACCAGCGTCGCCCAAAAGCTCGCGCCGACCGGCAGGATGTCGTCGTTGAAGTCGTAACGCGCGTTGTGCAGCGGCACCGCGCCCTTGTCCCCGTCGCGCTGGCCGATGCGGACGAAGCAGCCCGGCACCGCCTGCGCCATGTAGCAGAAGTCCTCGCCCCCCATGGTCGGCGGCGCGTCGGTGATGACCTTGCCGGCACCCAGCAGCCGCTCCGCCGCACGCGCGGCGCGGGCGGTGGGTTCGGGCGCGTTCACCACGGAGGGGTAGCCGCGCTCGTATTCCAGGGTCGCCATGGCACCATAAGCCGCGGCGGTCGCCTCGGCCGTTTCGCCCATGATGCGCTGCATCGCGTCCCGCACGTCGGCATCCAGGGTGCGGACGGTGCCGTTCAGCACGGCGGCGTCCGGGATCACGTTGCCGGCGCTGCCCGCGTGAAACTGGGTGATGCTCAGCACGGCGCTCCGCAGCGGGTCGATGCGGCGGGACACGGCGCTTTGCAGCGCCAGCACGGTGTGGCTGCCGACCACCACCGGGGCGATGCGGAGGTGCGGCCGGGCCGCGTGGCCGCCGCGCCCGGCGAGCCTGATCCAGAACGAGTCCGCGGCGGCGCAGACCTGGCCCGGCACCGCCTGCATGTGGCCCGCCGGCAGCGAGGGGTCGTTGTGCGCGCCGAACACCATGTCGCAGGGAAAGCGCCGGAACAGCCCTTCCTCCACCATGACGCGCCCGCCGCCGCCGCCTTCCTCCGCGGGTTGGAAGATGAAGTGGACGGTGCCGTCGAAGTTGCGGGTTTCCGCCAGGTAGCGCGCAGCGCCCAGTAGCATGGTCGTGTGCCCCTCAGGCCCGCAGCCGTGCATCCGGCCCGGCGCCGTGGAGCTGTGCGCGAACTCGTTCTCCTCCGTCATCGCCAGGCAGTCCATGTCCGCCCGCAAGCCGATGGCCCGGCCGGAGGTGCCCTGGCGCAAGGTGCCGACCAGCCCGGTGCCGGCGATGCCGCGCGTGACCGTGATCCCCCATTCCGACAGCTTGGCCGCAACGGCGTCGCTGGTGCGGTGCTCCTCGAAGCCCAGCTCCGGGTGGGCGTGCAGGTCCTGCCGCCAGGCGGTCAGCTCGGGCTGCAGGGCGGCGATGCGGTTATGGACGGGCATGGGGCGGGGCGGTCAGAGCGCGCCGCCGCGGCGCCCGGCCATGGCGCCGAGCCGCAGCCGCAGGGATTGCAGCTTGATGAACCCCTGAGCGTCGGTCTGGTCGTAGGCGCCCTGGTCGTCTTCGAAGGTCACGACTTCCATGGAATACAGGCTGTTCGGGCTTTCCCGCCCGATCACGGTCACGTTGCCCTTGTATAGCTTCAGCCGCACCCGGCCGCTCACGCTGCGCTGGCTTTCGTCGATGGCCGCCTGCAGCATCCGCCGCTCCGGGCTGAACCAGAAGCCGTTGTAGATCAGCTCGGCGTAGCGTGGCATCAGGTTGTCCTTGAGGTGCGCGGCTTCCCGGTCGAGCGTGATGCTCTCGATGCCGCGGTGCGCGACCAGGAGGATGGAGCCGCCGGGCGTCTCGTATACCCCGCGGGACTTCATGCCGACGAAGCGGTTCTCCACCAAATCCAGGCGGCCGATGCCGTTGGCCCGGCCCAGTTCGTTCAGCCGGGCGAGCAGCGCCGCGGGGGACAGGGGGGCGCCGTCGATGGCGACGGGGTCGCCGCGCTCGAAGTCGATGCTGATCACGGTGGCTTGGTCGGGCGCGTCCTCCGGCCGGACCGTGCGCTGATAAACGGCCTCGGGCGCTTCGTCCGCCGGGTCCTCCAGCATCTTGCCTTCGGAGGACGAGTGGAGAAGGTTGGCGTCCACGCTGAACGGCGCCTCGCCCCGCTTGTCGCGGGCAATGGGGATCTGGTGGGCCTCGGCGAACTCCAGCAGCCGGGTGCGGCTGGTCAGGTCCCATTCGCGCCAAGGGGCGATCACCTTGATGTCGGGCTTGAGCGCGTAGTAGGCGATCTCGAACCGCACCTGGTCGTTGCCCTTGCCCGTGGCGCCGTGCGCCACCGCGTCGGCGCCGACCATCTCGGCGATCTCGATCTGCCGTTGCGCGATCAAGGGGCGGGCGATGCTGGTGCCGAGCAGGTATTGGCCCTCGTATACCGTGTTGGCGCGGAACATCGGAAACACGAAGTCGCGGACAAAGGTTTCGCGCAGGTCGTCGATGAAGATGTCCTTGACGCCGAGCAGCTCGGCCTTGCGCCGCGCCGGCTCCAGTTCCTCCCCCTGGCCAAGGTCGGCGGTGAAGGTCACGACTTCGCAGCGGTAGGTGGCCTGCAGCCAGCGCAGGATGACGCTGGTGTCCAGCCCGCCGGAGTAGGCGAGCACGACCTTCTTTACATCCTTGACGCGCATGACGCTCTCTTTTGAACAACCGGAATGGCGGAGCTTGCCCGTCCCGCAGGCATCCGGCAAGGGAAGGTGCAGGAGTGATGCAGCAGGCTTGCTCAGAAGCCGATCAGCAGGATGTCAAGCGCGCGGGTCACACAGTCGTGCTGCTCCGCGAGCGAGGCCACGGCACGCTTCAACTCGCGCCCAGGAATGCTGGCAATCGCCTGGGTGACCATTACATGCCGCTCGCCTTGAATTTCGAAAACCGGGTTGAGTTCGCTGATCGGCTTAGGGGCTGCGTCCTCCCGCAACAGGGGCACCACGGTCCGGGTCGCAAGGTGGGAAAGAAGGTCAGCTTGGACGTCGAGAACGTAGCCATCCTGGCCCTTGTCAGGCATGGGATGCACGTCGAGCCAGGACATCAGAACTGGCGATAAGCGGCGAGCGGCAAGCCATGCTGGGCGACGTGCCCGTTCCAAGCATCCATGGCTTCCCGATTTTCTTCAAGCCAACGGTGCCGGCGTCCTTCCGCCACGGCTTGGGCGAGGCCATGCTCACAGGCCTGCGACAGATTGATCCCCATTTCGCGCGCATCGCGCAGCAGCGTTTCCGGCAAGGTCACGTTGGTGGCGCGGCGTGCAGAAGGGGAAGTCGGAACAGCAAGCGCAACGGGACGGGGCACGGCGACACCTTTGTGTTGAACGTGCAATATGCGCATATGACGTGCGCATAGCAAGCTGCGACGACCGGAAAGATTGATCGGAAAAGGGTGATCAGGCCAACTCGGTCCAGAGCGTTTCGCGCGTCGTCATGTCGAGGAAAGCAGCGTGCCGGTCGAGAACAGCTTGCAGCCCTGGCCCGATCCGTGTTGCGGGCATGGGCGTGAAACCCTGTTTGCGGAACCAAGGACCGTTCCAGGAAGGTTTCTTGAACGTCGCGAGCGTCACCGCCGGCAAACCGCCCTCATGTGCCAAGCCGGAAACGTAGGCCAGAAGCGACTGGCCGATGCCACGACCGCCTGCATGAGGTGTGACGGAGATGTTGGCAAGGTGAAGCAAATCATCGAGCGGTTGAGCGAGCGCGAACCCCAGCAATGCGTTGCCGCTGCCTTCGGCCACGACCACAACGCCATCCGCGAGCCGGTCAGCCGCAATCGGAGGAGCTTCCGCCGGGTACTCAAAGCCGGAGAGGGCCGCATATCGGGAACGCGCCGCCCGGTCCAAAAGGCGCAGGCGCTCGATCTCGTCAGCCCGACCCGGCCGGATACGGACACCCCTGTCGATCACGACGCCTTCAAGCGATCGCCGTCGCCGTGCGGACGCGGGTCTGGTCGCCTCGCCCAGCCAGCAGGCCGGCGATGGAAATGTCCTCGTCCAACTCCTCCCAGTGCAGCCCGCGGCTGCTGATCTCAACGCGCTCGCGTTGCTCGACAGAGCCATGCAGCAGACGCGGGAACCATGCGAGCGGGACGCCCAGGGTGCGACCGTCCGAAAGCTCCACCCACATGCTGTCCTGGTCGAAGCGGACAGTTTTAGCCCTCACCGAAGAACTCATCCCATGCCCTCGCGATCTCCTCCCGGCGCTGCTCGATGATCCCGGCTTCCGGAGCGTCTTGGCGTTGAAGCCGTCATTGTAGGCTGGCTTGACCTGTCGCCAGAGCCAAGATTTAGCATCAATCCCGTCGCGCAGCACATGGACGTGCGCCGGTTCGCGAGGGCTTCCCTCGTTGGCGTAGAACAGGAACCGGAAACCGTTCTGGCGAAAGACGACCGGCATTCAACTCCCGTTGCGCTGCGAAATTCGGCGCCACCTTTAAAGCGCCGGCACCACGACACCCCGGCACGAACCGAAGCCGATGGGCGCGGCACCTTCCCGCCGGGCGCGGGCGCGCAGGATCACTTCGTCTCCGTCCTGCAGGAAGCGGCGCTCCTCGCCGGACGGCAGGGTGATCGGGGCGCGTCCGCCCTGGGTGATCTCCAACAGGCTGCCGCAGCCGTCAACCGTGGGGGCGGAGATGGTGCCGGTGCCCATGAGGTCGCCGGGGTTCAGGTTGCAGCCGTTGCTGGCGTGGTGCGCGAGGAGCTGGGCCGGCGTCCAATACAGCGCCAGGCTCGACCCGATGGACAGGCGGTGCGGCGCCAGGCCCTGCTTGCGCATCGTGGCGGTGATCAGCAGCACCTCAAGCTCCAGGTCGAGCGCGCCGCCGTCCTGGTCGGCGGAGTCGTGCAAATGCGGCAGCGCCGCCGGGTCGCCGGGCGGGCGCGGCGGCTGGGGCGCGCGGAACGGCGCCAGCGCCTCGGGCGTCACGATCCAGGGGCTGACCGTGGTGCTGAAGCTTTTCGCCAGGAACGGGCCGAGCGGCTGCGCTTCCCAGCCCTGGATGTCCCGCGCCGACCAGTCGTTCAGCAGGCAGAACCCGGCGATGTGCTCCGCCGCCTCCTTGATGGGAATGGCGGTGCCGAGCGCGTTGCCGGGGCCGACCCAGATGCCGAGTTCCAGCTCGTAGTCGAGGCTGCGGCTCGGCCCGAAGCTCGGCACGGTTTCCGACGCCGGCTTGCGCTGGCCGTTGGGACGGCGGATTTCGGCGCCGCTGGGCCGCAGGCTGCTGGCCCGGCCGTGATAGCCGATGGGCACCCATTTGTAGTTCGGGGGCAGCGGCGCGTCCGGGCGGAGCAGCCGGCCCGCCCCTTCCGCATGGTGGATGCCGGCGAAGAAGTCCGTGTAGTCGCCGACATGCGCCGGCAGGTACAGGATGCAGTCCGCCGCCCGGTGCAGCAGATGCGGGCGCTCGTCCGAGCCGTCCTGCAGCAGGGCGCTCACCGCGTCGCGCAGCGCCCGGCGCGGCCCGGCGCCGAGCGCCAGGAACGGGTTGAGCGACGGACCGATGCAGGCATGGGCGGCGGCTTGCGCCTCGTCGTCCAGCAGCCCTTCCTCGTGCACGGCGCGGAGGTCCAGGATCATGTCGCCGATGGCGATGCCGCCGCGCGGCGCCCCGGCCAGCGGCCCGAACACGCCGAGTGGCAAGTTCTGGATCGGGAAGTCCGGGTGCCCGTTGGCGCTCGTCACCCAGCTTTGCAAGGACGGGTCGTGGGTGTGGTCAACGGCCATGCTTAGGATGCCCCCGCGTTCGGGTTGGCCGGGTCGAACTGCTTGCGCAGCCCGGCCCAGCAATCCTGATAGTCCGGCTGCAACTGCGGCGCCGTGGCCGCGAAGGCGGTCACGCGCTGGCGGTGCCGGCTTTCGAACATGAAGGCCATGGTGCCTTGCAGCTTGTGCGGGGCCAGGTCCGCGGTGCTGGCCCGCGCGAACGCGTCCGCGTCGGGGCCGTGCGGCAGCATGGCATTGTGCAGGCTGCACCCGCCGGGCACGAAGCCTTGAGGTTTCGCGTCGTACTGGCCGTAGATCAGGCCCATGAACTCGCTCATGCAGTTCATGTGGTACCAGGGCGGGCGGAAGGTGTCCTCCGCCACCAGCCAGCGGTCGGGGAAGCAGACGAAATCGACGTTGGCGGTGCCGGGCGTCTCAGACGGCGCGGTCAGCACGGTGAAGATGCTGGGGTCGGCGTGGTCGAACAGCAGCGGCCCCACGGGGGAAAAACGGCGCAGGTCGTACTTGTACGGCGCGTAGTTGCCGTGCCAGGCCACCACGTCGAGCGGGCTTTGGCCGGTCTCGGCCACCCACAGCGCGCCGCCCTGCTTCACGAACAGGCGGGACGGGGCTTCGTGGTCCTCGAAGGCCGCCACGGGGGTCATGAAGTCGCGCGGGTTGGCCAGGCAGTTGGCGCCGATGGGGCCGCGCTCCGGCAAGGTAAAGGCGCCGCCGTAGTTCTCGCACACGTAGCCGCGGGACGGGCTGCCCGGCAGCTCCGCACGGAACTTCACCCCGCGCGGGATGACGGCGATTTCGCCGGGTTCCAAGGCGATCACGCCGAACTCGGTGCACAAGCGCAGCCGGCCCTGCTGCGGCAGGATCAGCAGCTCGCCATCCGCGTCATAGAAGTACTCGTCCTGCATGGAGCGGGTCGCGGCGTAGATGTGGGCGCCCATGCCGGCGTGGGCGTCCGCGTCCCCGGCGGTGGTGATGGTGCGGATGCCCTCGATGAACGAGGTCGGCTGCTCCGGCAGCGGCAGCGGGTCCCAGCGCATGGGGGCGGGCGGGATGGCGATCTCGGCGCAGGGTGCCGTGCGCCACAGCCCGGCGTCCGCCGGGCGGAACCGGCCCCAATGCCGCACGGTCGGGCGGATGCGATACAGCCAGGACCGCTCGTTGCTGGCGCGGGGCGCGGTGAAGGGGCTGCCGCTGAGCTGCTCGGCATACAGGCCGTAGGGGCAACGCTGCGGCGAGTTGCGCCCGACCGGCAGCGCGCCGGGCAGCGCCTCCGTTTCGAAGCCGTTGCCGAAGCCGGTCTGGTAGGCGTGGGTCAGCCCCGCCTCCGTTGTCCGCATCACGTTCACGATCCTGCCTCCGCGGATTGGGCGACCTGGATGGCGTCGAGCACCACGCCGTCATCGCCGATGTGGTTGGCCAGCAGCAGTATCAAGGCCGCGTCCAGGCGGCGGGACGCGTCCGGGTCCAGCCCGTCATGCGCCGCCACCAGCGCCGCGAACAGCCCGTCGGGGTCGGCGAGCCGGGGCGAAAGGTCGAGCGGCATCAGGCGACCCGCCCCAAGGCTGCCGGAGCGGCATGGCCGAGGGCGTGGCGCATGGCGGCCGTCACGCGGTCCCGGTCGAAGCGGTGGAACAACGCCGCAACGTGCCCATCCGGGCGCAGCAGCACGCAGGTGCCCGGGGCCGCGCCGTAGCGACGCGCTGCCAGGCCCCGCACGTCGTGCAGCGCGTCCGGGGCGATGCGGACGGTTTTTATGCCGGGGATGTCGGGCGTCGCCGGGCCGCCGAACACCAGCAGCGTGAAGCCCGGCCCGGCCGCGTGGCGCAGCAGCCAATCCGAACGGCCCGCCACGGACACCGGCGCGTCCACCGCCGGCGTGCCCGGCACCAGGCAGCCCGGCCACTCGTCGCTGTCCGGCCAGTTCAGCGGGCTGTCCAGCAAGTGCGCGGGACGGGACAGGCGGCCCGAGTTGACCAGGGGCCGCGCGAACGGGTGCCGCGCCGCGAGCACCAGCACCGCGTCGCGGTAGGCGCGGGCGGCGGCGGTCTTTGGCGTGATGAAGTCGGTGGCGCGCGTCGAGTGCAGGATGTTCTCGTCCGCCGCGGCGATGCGCTCGGCGTCGTAGCTGCCGATCAGCGCCGGGCCGGCGGTGCCACGGATGGCCGCCGCGAGCTTCCAGCCCAGGTTGTCCGCGTCCTGCACCCCGCCGTTGCCGCCGCGGGCGCCGAAGGGGCTGACCTGGTGGGCGCTGTCGCCCACGAACACCACGCGGTCGTGCACGAACCGCTCCAGCCGGCGGCAGCGGAAGGTATAGACGCTGACCCATTCCAGCTCGAACGGCACATCCGGTCCCAGCATGGCCTGCACCCGGGGGATGACGCGCTCCGGCCGGCGTTCCTCCTCGGGGTCGGCGTCCCAGCCGAGCTGCAGGTCGATGCGCCACACGTTGTCCGGCTGCTTGTGCAGCAGGGCAGACTGTTGGCGGTGGAACGGCGGGTCGAACCAGAACCGGCGCTCGCTCGGGAACGGCGCCTGCATCACCACGTCGGCGATCAGGAAACGGTCGCGGAAGGACTTGCCCACGAAGGGCAGGCCGAGGCACCGCCGCACGGTGCTGCGCGCCCCGTCTGCGGCGAGCAGCCAATCCGCGCTGAGAGCGTACGGCCCCGCCGGGGTGTCCACGGTGATCGCCGCGTGGTCCGCCCGGCTGTCCACCGCCGCCACCGCGTGACGCCAGCGGATGTCCACGAGGCCGGTGGCCTGGCACGCCTCCACCAGCCATTCCTCGGCGTAGTACTGCTGCAGGTTGATGAAGGCCGGGTATTCGTGCCCGTCCTCCGGCAAAAGGTCGAAGTCGAACAACTGACGCTCGCCGAAGAACACCCGGCCGGTGTTCCAGGTGACGCCCTTGTCCAGCATCCGGGGACCGAGGCCCAGCCGGCCATAGATTTCCAGCGTGCGCTTGGCGAAGCAGATCGCCCGCGACCCGGTGCTCACGGTGTCGTCCTCGTCCAGCACCACCACGGGCACGCCGCGCTGCGCCAGGTCCAGCGCCAGCGTCAGCCCGACCAGCCCGCCGCCCGCGACCACCACCGGGTGATGCGTCGCGCCTGAAGGGACCGGCGCCGCGGGGTAGCGCGGGGCGGCGTACGGCATCAGGGCGTCCCAGGTGCGGCGGCGCCTTGCTCCAGCGCCCGCCACATCTCTACGTCGCGCTCGGCGGTCCAGATGCGCGGGTCG
>CALMAB010000537.1 GCA_937858325.1 uncultured Acetobacteraceae bacterium | reverse complement strand
GTTTCCGTCCGCCCCGCGCCCAGCAGGCCGGCGACGCCCACCACCTCGCCCCGGCCCACCTCCAGGCTCACGTCCTGCACCCGCGGCCCGGCGCGCAGCCCTTGCACCGAAAGCACGGCGGCGCCGGCGGCAGCCCCTTGGCCTCCCCCTTTAGCGCCGAACGCCGTGGCACCGGCGCGGGCGACGGAGGACAGGTCACGGCCAAGCATGGTCGCGACCAATTCAAGCTTGGGCAGCCCGGCCATCGCCGCGACCTGCACCGTGCGCCCGTCCCGCAGCACCGTCACCCGGTCGCACACGGCATACAGCTCGTCGAGCTTGTGGCTGACGAACACCACGGCCACGCCCTCCGCCCGGAGCTGGCGGATCACGCCGAACAGCACCTGCACCTCGGCGTCGCTGAGCGAGGAGGTCGGCTCGTCCATCACCACCAGCGCCGCCCGGAACGCGATGGCGCGGGCGATGGCGACCATCTGCTGCACGGCGGTCGGGAAGCGCCCCAGCGGCTGCCGCACGTCCACATGGACGCCGAAGCGGCCGAGCAGAGAAGAAGCCTCATTATTCATGCCGCGCCAATCGAGCAGGCCGAAGCGCCGGGTTTCGCGGCCGAGGCAGATGTTCTCCGCCACCGACCGCTGCCCGACCAGGCTGATCTCCTGGTAGATCGTGCTGATCCCCGCCGCCTGCGCCGCCTGCGGGCTGGCGGGCGCGAAGTCCTCCCCGCGGAACAGCACCCGCCCGGCGTCGCGCCGCGCGTAGCCGGTCAGCACCTTGATCAGCGTGCTCTTGCCCGCGCCGTTCTGGCCGATCAGCGCGTGAACCTCCCCCGCCTCCACGGCGAAGGAGGCGCCGCGCAGCGCCGGCACGCCGCCATACGCCTTGTCGATCCCGCTCATCTCCAGCAGGGGCATGGCCCGGCCCGGCGAACCGGACAGGATCAGTAGGCGTCCGCCACGAGCTGCTGCGCGTTGCTGCTGTCGAAGAAGCGGTCCTGGTTGATGACCCACGGCTCGATGGCCTCGCCGCGGGCGTAGCGGTCCATGGTCTCGAACGCCTTGGGGCCGAACTTCGGGTTGCACTCCACCGTGGCGCCCATGGTGCCGGCGATGATGGCCTGCAGCGCGTCCCGCGTGCCGTCCACGGAGACCACGACGATGTCCTTGCCGGCCTTCTTGCCCGCCGCCTCGATGGCCGCGAGCGCGCCGATGGCCATCTCGTCGTTGTGCGCGTAGATCGCGTTGGCGGCGCCGTTCGCCTGCAGCAGGGTTTCCGCCACCTGCCGCCCCTTGTCGCGCACGAAGTCGCCGCTTTGGCCCGCGACGATCTTCATGCCCGGCGACGCCTTGATCGCCTCCGCGAAGCCCGCGTGGCGGTCGTTGGCCGGCGACGAGCCGGTGGTGCCCAGCAGCTCGATGATCGACGCTTCCCCCTTCATCTCCTTCACCAGCCACTCGCCGGCCCGGCGGCCCTCGGCGATGAAGTCGGAGCCGATGAAGCACACGTAGTCGCGTCCGGCCTTGGCCTGCGTTTCATCGACGCGCCGGTCGAGCAGGATCACCGGGATGCCGGCGCGCTTGGCCGCCATCACGGCGGGCACCAGCGGCTTTTCCTCCCGCGGCGCCAGGAAGATCACATCGACCCGCTGCGCGATCATGCTGTTCACGTCCGCGACCTGCTTCGCGGCGGAAGCGGCGGCGTCGGTGTAAACGAACTGGTGTCCGCGCTTCGCCGCTTCGCTCCTCATGCTCTCGGTCTGGGCGATGCGCCACGGGTTGTTGCTTTCGGTCTGCGCGAAGCCGACCTTGTAGGTGGCTTTCTGCGCCAGCTTGGGCAGCCCGGACGCCTGCGCCAGCGCCCGGCCGCCGCCCAGCGCCGTCAGCGCGGCGGCTGCGGTCCACGAAAACAGGTCGCGTCGAAGCATTGTGTTCCTCCCTTGTGAGCACCGGCTTGGCGAACCGTCGGCCCCGCCCGCTTGCGCTTCAGATTGGCGTTGCAACTAACTGACGCTAGGGACGGCGCGGGCCGTCTGTCAATGTAGCTGCGCGGATTGTTCCGGCTTATGCAAGCCTATGACGCAATCAGGCGTCCCTGCCTTCCCGCATCGCGCCGAGATCACCGTCCCACCCGAGCCCGGACATGTCCGCGATGGCCTGCCTCTGCTGATGGTGGCGAACAAGCTGCCGCAAGGCCTCCTCAACAACCGCCTCTTCCGATGGCAGCCCGGTTGCCATCATCGCTTCGGCGATCAAGCCAGTGTCGATGTCGAGGCTTGTACGCATCGTCGCTCCGCGCGTGTGTTTGTCAGCTCACCATACGCGCCAGTGCCGCGCCGCGCATCAGCCCATGAACCCTGCAATCGCCGCGGCGGCCCGCTCCACGTCCACCGTCCACCGCTTGTTGTGGGCAGCCGTGTCGGTTTGATCGACCTGGCCCAAAATGATGCCGTAGTCGGTTTCCATGCTGGACAAGATGTCCGAATGGTTTTCAAGGTGGTCGCGGTTCGACTCAATGTCGACGATCCTGGTGCCCGGCTTGCAGAACACGGCGTTGAACAGGCCGGCGCCGCCGAGGACGACGATCCGCCGTTCCGATCCGAACAGCTCGATCTGCTCCTCCGGGCCAAGGCACTCCGGGTCGATGGCAGTGTACCCCTCCGCCTCCAGCCGGCCTGACAGCTCAGCTTCGTTCACCAAAGGCCTGTAGCCGCCCCTTTCAACCGTCCACCGGCGGCGGCCGACGTAGATGTGGTGGGCGCTCGGCACGGTGATGCTGCCCGCTGCCTTCTCGCGCAGCGCGGCAAACATCGCCTTGGCCTCTGGCGGGACGAAGAAGTCCCGCCGCGGCTGCCGGAACACGTCAACGCTTTCGAAGGAATAGGCTCGGCTGCAATCGTGCAGCACCACGTCGGCGGCCTTGAGGCCGAGCAGGCGAAGCATCGCCCGCATGTTGGGCTGGTCGGCATAAACGAACAGCCTGTCGTAGGCGTGCCGGTTTTCGGTGAAGTGGACGACCGCAGGCAGCACGTATAAGAGCCACATGCCCCAGTTGTGCGGCTCGTTCGACGACGCGAACATGGTCCTGCCGCTGATGCGCCCTGCGTTCTGCAGCCGGGATCGCGAAACGTGGAAACCCTCGCCTCCACGGCAAATGCCCGCGGTGGCCGACAACCCCGGCCAATCCACGATGCCGGCCACGGCGGTGCGGGGATCGTCGTAGATCGACGCGCAGCGGTCGCCGGCAATGAAGAAGTTGGACCAGGTCAGGTGTACGTCGCGCAGCCTGTCCAACCGCCGGGGCTGCGACGTCCGTTGACCCGTTTGAAGGGCGACAGGCCCGGGCGGCTCCGTTGAAAGGTCTTGAAGCACCCTGGGCGGCCGCTTCTCCCAAGCGGTCCCAGGCCAACGTTGCACCGTCTCGCACGGAAACCCTTCGTCGAACACCAGGCGGACCCAATCGTCCATGACCCTCTCACGCCGTTTCGGACATGGTGGACGCCCGAGGTCGGCATGTCACCGTGGCTCCAACGATTTATGACCGGCGTTGGCGCCGGCACGATGGCTGCCCTTTGGACCTGCCGCCGCCCGCGTCCCACATGGACATCGCCGGCCCGTCCGCCTCACGCCGCTCCGGGCACCCGGGCCGAATGGTCCAACAGCGTGAAAACAGATCGCGGCGGAACCGCCCGCGATGGTATGAAGAACGCCTCCACCAAAGGGATTTCGGCCGTGCGCGCGCTTCCCCTTCTGCTTGCCCTGTCTTCGCTCGGCATCGCCCTGCTGCCCGGCGCGGCTTGGGCGGAGGCGCACGCGATCACCGTGGTGAACCACGCCGGGGCGACCATCCGCAGCATCCAGATCGGACCGGCCGGCGCCGGGTCCTTCGGGGCCAACCGCCTGCAATCCCAACTGCCGCCCAACGCCGAGGCGCGCATCGGCTACAG
>CALMAB010000536.1 GCA_937858325.1 uncultured Acetobacteraceae bacterium | reverse complement strand
CCGAGTTCATGCGCCAGGGCCATCTCGCCGCCCACATCCGCCGCATGCGGTTGCAGTACCGCGCCCAGCGCGACGCGCTCGCGGAAGCGCTGGAACACCTCGCGGGCGACCTGCTGGACGTGGAGATGCCGGACCAGGGGATGCACTTGGTTGCATACCTTCGGGGCGGCTTATCGGACGTCGCCGTCGAGCAGGCCGCGCTCAGGGCGGGCGTGGTCGTCAGGGCGGTGAGCCGGCTCTACGTGGCGGCGCCACCACGCCCGGCGATCATGCTGGGCTTCAGCGGCTACCCGCGCGAAGTTATCATACCCGCCGCGGCCCGCTTGGCGGAAGTAGTGCGGACTGTCGCCTCGCAGCGTGCTCCGGCAGTGCGGTCCCAGTCTAACTCCGTCGCCTAGCTCAGTGAGCTGGTCCTTACACATGTTTTTCGTTCCACTGCACCCCGGACCCCAACCACGTCCTCGCCGGATTAAACGAAAGTCGCTCCATGCTGTCGCACACTCACCTCGGCGTGTCGGACTTGAGCCGTGCTGTCACCTTCTATGGCGCTGTGATGGATGCGCTGGGTTACGCCTTGAAGTTCCACGAGCCGGAAGCGGGCTGGGCCGGATGGATGCAGCCCGGCGTGCCCCGCCCGTTGTTCCTCATCGGTCGCCCGTATGACGGCGGCTCGCCAAAACCCGGCAACGGCACCATGGTGGCGCTCCTGGCGCCCAACCGCCCGGCCGTGAACCGCGCCTACGCGACGGCACTCGCCCACGGCGGCACGGACGAGGGCGCACCGGGCCTTCGGCCGCACTATCACCCGAACTACTACGGGGCTTACGTCCGCGATCCGGACGGGAACAAGATCGGCCTGTGCTGCCACAAGCCGGTGGGGTGAGCGTGCGGCTTAACACGCCCACCCTCCAGGTATCCGGTAAACGGCCTGCAAGCGGCCAGGCACCTCTTTCCGTGCAGTCAGGGCGCCACGGACGACATGCCGCGCCCCAATTCGCGTGGGCGCCGAACTTAGTCTGGCCGTGCCGGGGTTCGATCCAGCGTCATCCACCTGCTGTCCGCCTCGCCCGGCCGGAAGCCGTATCGGGCATACAGCCCTTGTGCGTCTGCCGTCGTCAGCGTCCAGTTCTGGACGGTTGTGAGTTCGGGGTGCGCGAGGATGGTTTCCACCAGCGCCTTGCCGAGGCCAAGCCCGCGCGCAACCGGCAGGATGTACACGTCGGCGAGATGGGCACGAAAGGTGTAGTCGGTGAGCAGCCGGCCGAAGCCGACCTGCGCGCCGTCCGGGGCGTAGATGCCGAAGCACAGGCAGCTGGCCCAACTGCGCTCCGTCAGCGCGCGTGGCCGGCCCAGCGCCCAGTATTCGCCGGCCAGCGAGGCGTGGACGCGGTCCATGTCGAGACGCGCGCGGTCGTCGCTGATCTCGTAGCCATTCGGCAAGTTGGTCACGTGAGGCATTGAGGCGGTGTTGCCGGCCTTTCAGCGCGGGCGGCCGGGGCAGCGGTCGATAAACGCCGCGAGCAGGCCCGTGACGTCCGCCGGCCGCTCCAGGCTCGGCAGGTGGACGGCGCCGGTCAGCTCATGGAAGGACCCGTGCAGCACCGTCCCTGCGATGTGGCGGCACCGTTCCTGGATGTGTGGAAAGTCGAGGTCGCCCGAGATCACGAGCGTTGGGGCCGATATCTCGCCCAGGCGGGGGTAGGCGGGCACGGCATCAAGGTTCGACCCGGCCGGCGGCAACCGGAGCGCAGTGGCCTGCATGTCGAGGAACAGCCGGCGAGCCTCACCGGTGACGCGCCCCTCGGGCGACAGGGCGCCATCGAGCCAAAGGCGGGCCTTGATCGCGCTCACCCGGTCCAGGTCGCCGGCCTCCTCGGCTTCCTTCAGCAGGGGCAGCGTGCCCTTGATTTCGGGCGGGTACACCGCCTCGGGCGCGCCGGTCACGGAAGGCGCAATCAGGATCAGGGCATGGACACGCGCCGGATGCCGAAGGGTCGCGTCGAGTGCGATCCGCCCACCTTCCGAGCATCCGACAAGGATCGCAGGCGCGCCGTCCGCCGTGGCGTCGATCACCGCCATCAGGTCCGCGACCGCGGAGAAATCCTCCTTTTCGGCGCGGGTCTCGCCGAAGCCCCGCTGGTCGTAGGCGACGGCCTTGTTGTCGGCGCCGATGCCGTCCAGTTGCGCGCGCCACATGCGGCTGTCGCAGACGTCGGCGTGCAGGAAGACGACTGGATCGCCGCGGCCCACGACCTCAGCAACCAGCATGGCGCGGCCAGACGCAACTCGATGACTGTAGCTCATGGTCCATCCTCGCCGGCGCCGGGGAGGTGGTCATCCTTCTCTCGGCAAGCGTCCGATGCAAGACGCACTGATTATCCGGTGCGTCGAAGAGCGCCGCCGGACTGTCTGTATGTCCGTCGACCGTTTCTGATTTGCACGGTGCAAACCTTGGCACCAAACCACCCATCAAACGGAACCCGGCAGCCCCGGGATGGCCTGGCATCTAGCCCTCGCGCCGGATGATGAAGCCGTTCTGCACCGGCTCCATCCCGATGCGGGAATAATAGGCCATCGGCTTTGGCGCCGAGAGCAGCAGCAACATGCTGCTTGGGCCGACGATCCTTTTGGTTTCGGCCACCAGGGCGCGGCCGATCCCGCGACCTTGCCATGCTTCGTCCACGCAGAGGTCGGAAAGGTAGCAGCAGTAGGCGAAGTCGGTCAGGCTGCGGGCGAGGCCGACCAGGCGTCCAGAGCCGTCGCGTGCGGTGACGAGAAGGTTGGCGTGAGCCAGCATGGCCGAGAGGCGGGGCACGTCGTCCACCGGACGGTTCAGGTCGGAGCGCCGGATGACGCTTTGGAACTCCTCAACGGCAAGCCTGCCCTCCTCCCGGGCAAAGGTCACGCCTTCCGGCGCGGGCGCGAGGGCAACCCAGGCAGCGTGTCCCTTGAGCACCGGGCAAGATGTTGCCTCGGCCGGGTCAGGTGGCAGGTCTGGAGCATTGGCTGTGGCGGCCATCAAAGCATCCTTGATCAAAGAGGCGCGCGGACGCTGTGCATGCCAAATCCAGTGTCGTCCATTTGCCTGACCTGTGCCGATCGGTCGAAAGCCAAAACGGGTCCCGAGTCGCAATCGGGCCTCCAACTGGAGAACAACATACCTAGCCGGCCTGCCCAAGGGCAGCCTTGTAGGCGCCAACAGCGGCCGTGAAGCCTGTGACCAGGGCATCCGTCGTCAGTTCGTGGCCGATCGATGCTTCGTTCACCGCCGGCATCGCTGACATGAGAAGAGGCAGATTGGCCAAGTTGAGGTCGTGACCGACGTTGACCACCAAACCCAGTCGGGCTGCGGCGCGCGCCGCTTCACAACAGGCGTCCAGCGAAGCGGCCGGCTGGCGGTCACGCACAGATGCAGCATATGAGCCGGTGTAGATTTCCACGCCGTCGGCTCCGGTACTCGGAACACGCGGCACTACGCTCGGATCGGGGTCGATAAACAGTATGGCGCGGCACCCGGACGCTTTCAGGGCGGCCACTGCCGAGTTGACCAAAGGCGCATCCTCGCCGTTCAGCTTCCAGCCCTCCTCCGAGGTGAAAGCGGTTGCTGCGTCAGGAACCAGCGTGCACTGCTCTGGCTGGACGGCTCGCACAATGCTGAGCAGCCGCTCATCCGGGTAGCCTTCGACGTTCAGTTCGAAACCCGGTCGCCACGGCCGCATCCACTCAGCCAACGCGAGCACGTCATCACGCCGGATGTGGCGCTCATCGGGCCGAGGATGCACGGTGATGCCGTCCGCGCCCGCCTCGCGTGCCAGTCGTGCAAAGGTCAGCAGGTCGGGCACTCCTGTGCGACGGGAGTTACGCAGCAGGGCCACCTTGTTCAGGTTGACGCTCAGTCGCGCTTGGCCAGCCATTCGCAGCAACCTCCATAAGCCGATGATTTTACGTCGCCACCCATGACCAAGGTCTGTCTGCCTGGTGACTTCAGCCTTTACGCCGGGATGAGGGTCGCGATTACCCGCTCCACTGGGCTCTCGCTTCCGCTGAGTCCCGCGATCACGCCGGCCCGGTCCTCGGCGGTCCGGTTCTGGCTCAACTTGCGCTTGCCGTCGAGCCGGGTGATCGGCAGGCGCAGGCCGACGATGCCGCGTAGCTGGGAATGGATGAACGTCTTCGGGGCGTCAGATACGGCCCAGGGCTTGGCGCGCGGCTGCTCGTGGAGGTTGGTCAGGCGGGTAACGACATCGAGCAGGCGGTCGGCATCCTCGAAGAACTCGACCGGCCCGTAGGCGTGCACGGCCATGTAGTTCCAGGTGGGCACCACCTTCTGGGTTTCGGCCTTCGTCGCGTACCAGGATGGTGTCACGTAGGCGTCCGGCCCCATGAAGATCGCCATGGCTTCCCCGGTTGGCGCGAGCTTCCACTGAGAGTTGGCCTTCGCCAAGTGGCCGTAGAGCACGCCGTGGCTGCCTTCGGTCTCGTTCAGGAACAGCGGCAACGGCGTCGCGATCAGGCCGTCCACCGTGGCAGTGACGAGGTTCGACAGCCGGGACGCTCGCATGGTCGCGTGAAGGCTGGCAAGGTCGTCGTCGCGAAACGCAGATGGAATGTACATGGGCCTTCTCCTTGCTGTCCCGACAGCTAGACGCTAACTGGCGAGCCGGAAACGACCAGTTCGGAGCTATCGTGGTGGGCCAGTTGGGCGGCGTGGGGCAGGAGCCGACCGAGCAGGACGCCGTGGCACGCCGCATCCACGCTTCCATCAAGGATCAGATCGCGCGTGGCGTGTACGTCCCAGGCGCCCGCCTCCCATCCACCCGGGCGCTCGCGGCCGAGCTTGGCGTGTCCCGCACAACCGTCACGGCCGCCTACGAACGGCTCCTGGCCGAAGGCTACTTGGAAACCAGGCAGGGTGCCAGGGCGCAGGTGGCGCCGAACCTGCAAGGAGCCGAGCAGGACTGCCAGCCCCGTCCCGCGATGCCGCGTGCACCGGTCCGGCTGTCCGGGTATGGCCAGAGGGTTGCTGGCCTGCCTTCGCCGCCCCAGCCCTCAAGGGGCCAGCTGATCGCGGATTTCCGCTACGGCGACCTTTCGGCCGGCGATTTCCCGACGCTCGCCTGGAAACGTGCTCTGAACGCCGCGCTCCTGCGCCGGCCCGACCGCCTCAGCTACGGCGACCCTTGCGGAACGCCCGAGCTTCGAGCGGCGCTGCAAGCTTATCTCTGGCGCGCGCGCGGGCTGCGCTGCAAGGCGGACCAGGTCGTCGTGGTGAACGGTTCCCAGCAGGGTCTCGACCTGTGTGGCCGCCTGTTGCTTGATCCGGGCGACCGGGCCGTGATTGAGGACCCCTGTTACCAACTGGCCCGTCAGAGCCTCGGCGCGTGCGGCGCCACGCTCGTGCCGGTCGAGGTGGACCGGGAAGGGATGCGGACGGACCGTCTCGCCGCGGCCGGGGACGCGCGTCTGGCCTATGTCACGCCCTCGCACCAGTACCCGCTTGGCGGTGTCATGCCGGTCGGGCGGCGGCAGGAGCTTCTGGCTTGGGCACGGCGCACAGGCGCCTACGTCATCGAGGACGATTACGACGGCGAGTACCGCTACGACATAGCTCCGATCCAGCCGCTTCACGCGCTCGACACAGCTGAACAGGTTGTCTACGCGGGTACGGTCTCCAAAACGCTTTCCCCATCTCTGCGCCTGGGGTATCTCGTTGTCCCGCCCGCCTTGTGCAGCGCATTCGCGGCTGCGAAGCGCCTGAACGACCGACATACCCCCAGCCTGGAGCAGGAGGCGCTTGCCACCCTCATCGCCGACGGCACCTACGAGCGCCATATCCGGCGAGCCCGCCGGCGCAACGGGCAGCGGCGGGCGGCCTTGCTGGCGTCCTTGTCAGGGAAGCTAGGCAACCGGGTGTCCGTTGTCGGGACGGACGCGGGCTTGCACGTCGTCGCATGGTTCAACGACATCCCGAAGCAGCGGGAGGCGGAACTCATCGGCAAGGCGCGTGCGGTGGGACTAGGCCTGTATCCGGTCTCGCCTCTCTATGACCCAGCCAGCTTATCCGCCCGGCCGGACTGCGCAGGCCTGGTCATGGGCTATGCCTGCCTAGCCGAGCGCGAAATCGAGCGAGGTGTGCAGCTTCTGGCGGCGGTGCTGGACAACTTACCAGCGGCAGCGGGGCCGCAGGGGACAAAAACGTGATCCTGGCGAGGCTCCTGTAGGCCCGGTCGCCACCGAGGCGATGCAAGCATGTGGCTGTCGAGGAGGGCGACGCACAATCGTGTCAATCTGGTCCGGCGCGAGGTACAGTTGATACAGATGGCGACGTCCGGCAGCATCGTTGCCACCGGCCTACGGCCACGCATAGTTCGCAGTCGGGTGGCCCAGCACGGGGTGAGGTTCGACGCGCTCGGGTCGCAGCCCGTGCGCTTGGTGAAAGAGACAGACAGTCCTGTTCGCCTCGGCGCAGGGCAACCAAAACTCGTCGGGCATGTCGGCCATTGCCAGATGCAGCAGCGCAGCGCCGATTCCACTCCCCTTGGCGATCGGGCTGACGAAGAGCTGGCCCAGCACCCGGTCATCCGGAATGGTCGCCAGAAAGCCAACGGTGCGTTCGCCGTCTTGTGCTGCAACGATCGTCAGCCGGCCGCCACGCCGCGCTGGATGCTCTCGCGGCAGCCATGCTCGGTGACGAGCGGCGAGGAGATGCCCAGGGCCATGGAGTGCCAGCTCTCCGCCCAGACCGCGGCGACCCCATCAAGGTCGTCGTTCCGGAAATCACGGCAGCGAACGGGCAACATGGATTTCTCCGTGTTCCTCACGCTCGGCTACGCGGAGCACCGGGGGGAAGCATTGTCGTAAGTAGACTGACCTTCCGGCTGGCCGATGCAAGCGGTGCGCCCCGCGTACTTCAGCAATCGGTGAAGGTGAGCGAGACGATCACAGGCCTGTTTCCCACGCACGACTTTAGCGCAACATGCCAGACGACGGGCCGCTCTCCTCGCCGTAGCAGACGCATCGGCAGCGGTGCAGCACTTTGATCGTGAGTGGGGAGGAACTGCCGCCATCTTGGAAAGAACAAGCATCGACGTGCGCCCTATCAGGTCCGAGGACCATGCAGAGTGGCTGCCATTGTGGCACGCTTTCTTCGCCTTCCATGGCCGGAGCATCCCCGACGCGGTCACAGCGGCGACATTCGGTCGCCTTTGCGACCCCTTGCAACCGATGCACGCCCTCGTCGCGGACGGTGGCGACAGGCTTGCAGGGTTCGTCACCTTCATCTTCCATCCCGACACCGTCACCATCGGTCCAGTCTGCTATCTCAAGAACCTGTTCACCCACGCCGATGCGCGCGGGCGGGGGATCGGCAGAGCACTCATCCATGCGGTTTACGATGCGGCCGACCAGGCCGGGGCGGAACGTGTCACCTGGCTCGTGCAGGAGGGCAACACGGCGGCGATGCGCCTGTACGACACACTGGCGACACGGACGGGCTTCGTGCAATACCGGAAAGACCTGATCAGGTCCGCGCGATAGAGGGCCTACGAGCCGTAGAAAGGCGCGTATAGCCGTAGGATCATGACGCAGGAGCCGAGCATGACCGTCGGACGATTTCCCGCCACACGCCTCCGCCGCAACCGGGCGGACGGGTGGACCCGCCGCCTGGTGGCCGAGACGAAGCTGTCGGTGGACGACCTGATCTGGCCGGTGTTCGTGCGCCCTGGCGTTAGAGAGACGGAGGAGGTCGCCTCCATGCCCGGGGCGGAGCGGGTCACGCTCGACCGGCTGGCCGCGCACGTGGAGCAGGCGGCGGAGTTGGGCATCCCCATGGTGGCGCTGTTCCCGGCGACGCCGGCCGAGTTGAAGGACGCGGACGGGACCGAGGCGACCAACCCGGACAACCTGATCTGCCAGGC
>CALMAB010000535.1 GCA_937858325.1 uncultured Acetobacteraceae bacterium | reverse complement strand
TGCCAGCCGTGGCGTTTTACCGCACCCCGGCACCCGGCAGGCCTGCGGCGGTCCCGGCCCCGAAGCCGGCCGACGCCGCCGCATCTCCAGACTCCGATAATGACCCGCAGCCGTCTGAGCGGCAGGCACGCTCCGCGCCTGATCCCATGGCGGCCGGGAGCGCCCCGCCTTCGCCGGACATGGTGCAAGCGATCCCGCCGACGGTTGTCGAACCGAGGATGATCACGCTGCCCGGCGGCATCCTGCGCATGGGAAGCAACGAGGACCATTCGGAGCGGCCAGTGCACACTGTCCTGGTCGAGCCGTTCCTGATCGGGATGGCCGCCGTCACCGTTGGGGAATGGCAAGCCTGCGTGGACGCGAGGGCGTGCACGCTGCAGCCGAAAGGCAGGCCGGACCAGCCGGTCACCAACGTGAGCTGGGACGATGCGAACCGATACGCGGCGTGGCTTTCAAGCGCGACGGGCAAGCACTATCGGCTGCCGACCGAGGCCGAGTGGGAATACGCCGCCCGGGCCGGGACCGAAACGCGCTATCCCTGGGGCAACGCCCTGGTGCCTGGCAAGGCGAGCTGCAAAGGTTGCGGCGAGCCGGTCAGCATACAGAGCCCGCCTGCGGCCGGGCACTATCCGCCCAACCCGTTCGGCTTGTTCGGCATGGGGGGCGGCGTCGCCGAGTGGGTGGCCGATTGCTGGCACCGCGACTACGACGATGCGCCGCGCATCGGGACGAATGCCTGGGACGCACCTGATTGCCGCGAGCGCGTGCTGCGCGGCGGCTCCTGGGTGGCGGATGCGAAGGACCTTCGGCCATCGAGCCGCGACTCCTATGATGCTTCCGTGCGCTACCCGACCCATGGGTTGCGTCTTGCCCAAACCGAATGACGGGCGTTGCGGCTGCACAGGCATCCACAAGGAGCACCATGCCGATGAACCGCAGAACGCTGCTGCAGGCCGCTGCCCTTGCAGCGGCGGCACCCACGCCGGCATGGGCCGTCCGCACGCCGTCGCCCAAGGACACCCTGCTCTACATCATCGCGCCGCGTGACGGTGAGCACGTGCGCGGCGCGTTCTGGTGCCGCTTCGGGCTGCGCAACATGGGCGTCACCCATGCGGGCGACGCAACGCCCAACCTTGGGCACCACCACCTGCTGATCGACGTTGACGAGGCGCTCGATCCTGATGAACCAATCCCGTCCGACAAGAGGCACCTGCATTTCGGCGCCGGGCAAACCGAGACCCGTCTCGACCTGCCGCGCGGGCGGCACACGCTTCAGCTCGTGCTTGGGAATGCCGAGCACATGCTGTTCGACCCGCCGGTCGTGTCGCGCAAGATCACGATCTTGGTGACGTGACCGCGCCGGGACCGGCTGGCTACACGTCGAGTTCGACGCAGACCGGAACGTGGTCCGAGGTGCGCGGCCAGTCCCGCGCTTCCGTCAGCACGGTGCTCGACCGTAGGCCTGGCGCCAAGTCCCGGCTGACCCAGACGTGGTCCAGCCGACGCCCGCGGTTGGCCTGCTTCCAGTCCTGGTTGCGGTAGGACCACCAGGTGTAGAGCTTCTGCTCGGCCGGCACGAAATGCCGCATGGCGTCAACGAAGCCCGTCCGCATCCAAGCTTCCATCGCCGCGACCTCCACGGGCGTGTGGCAGACGACGGTGAGGAGCTGCTTATGGCTCCAAACGTCGTGCTCCTGCGGCGCGATGTTGAGGTCGCCGACGAGGACGCAGCGCGCAGGCTGCCGCGCGGCGAACCAGCTGGTGACCTCGGCGACGAAGGCCAGCTTGTGCGCGAACTTCGGGTTGGCCGCCGGGTCCGGCTCGTCCCCGCCCGCCGGCACGTAGAAGTCGTGCAGCGCCACGGGTCCCGCCGGCGCCGAGAGCGCCACCCCGACGTGCCGGCAATCGCCGCGCTCGCACCAGTCGGGGCCGTCGAGCGGGGCGAGCGGCACGCGCGACAGGACCGCGACGCCGTTGTAGCCCTTCATGCCGCGCCGGGCGACGTGGGGGTAGCCGAACGCGCCGGGCGCCGCGTCGGGGAACAGCTCGTCCGGCACCTTGGTTTCCTGCAGGCAGATCACGTCCGGGTCGAGCGCCGTCACCAGCCGCTCCACCAGCGGCAGCCGCACGCGGAGCGAGTTGATGTTCCAGGTGGCGACTCGCAGCGTGGTCATCGCCGTCCCATGGCCCGGCGCCTGGCTCGGCGCAAGCCGCCTTGATTATCGGGCCGTTTCGAGTACGGTCCCGGCTCGATCCTTCCGCGAAGGGAACACCGACGATGCTCCGCCGCTCTTTGCTCGCCGCCGCCGTCTCGCTGGCCATGGCCCCGGCCGCCTTTGCGCAGGGGGGTGCCCCGATCTCCGTGGGCGCGGTCGAGATCCTGAGCGGTCCCAACGCCGCCTATGGCACCGCGATCCGCGCCGGGCTGGAACTGGCGCTGGAGGAGGTCAACGCGCAGGGCGTGGGGGGCCGCAAGATCGCGTTGACGGTGGAGGACAGCGCCGGCAACAAGGACCAGGCGATCAACGCCGCCCGCAAGCTGATCGGCCGGGACAAGGTGGTGGCGGTCATCGGGCCGACCCTGTCGAACGAGATGTTCGCCGTGGGGCCGGTGGTGAACGAGCGCAAGATCCCGATCATTGGCACCAGCACCACCGCCGTGGGCATCACCGAGATCGGCCCCTACGTGTTCCGCACCAGCCTGCCGGAAAGCGACGTGATCCCGGTGACGCTGGCGCGGGCCAAGGCGCGCGGCGTGAAAACCATCGCGCTGATGTACGCGAACGACGACGCGTTCTCGAAGTCGGGCTTCGACACCATGAAGGCCGCGGCGGAAAAGGCCGGGCTGAGCATCCTGGCCATCGAGAGCTTCGGCAGCAAGGACACCGACTTCAGCGCGCAGCTGACCAAGATCAAGTCGCTGAAGCCGGACGCGGTCGGCATCTCGGCCCTTGTCGAGCCGGTCTCCGGCGTGCTGCTGCAGGCACGGCAGCTGGGGTTCGGCCCCGAAACGCTGTTCGTCGGCGGCAACGGCAGCAACTCGCCGAAGCTGGGCGAGATCGCAGGCCCCGCGGCCGACGGCCTGATCGTCGGCAGCCCGTGGTTCGTGGGCAAGGACGACCCGGCGAACCAGGCCTTTGTCGCCAAGTTCCACGCCAAGTACGGCCGCGACCCCGACCAGTTCGCCGCCCAGGCCTATGACTGCATGCACATCCTGGCCGACGCCATCGGCCGCGCCGGGGCGCCCGAGCCGGCCAAGATCCGCGACGCCCTGCTGGCGACGAAGCACGACGGCGTCATGGGGCCGTTCACCTTCACCCCAGGCCGCGACCCCGCCAGCACCGAAGGCGTGGTGGTGCTCGCGATGCAGAACGGCAAATTCGGCATCGCCCCGGAGTAGCGGCGCGCGGGGACAGGCTTGCCGCGCGCGCGCGAACCCCATAGGACCCGGCCATGCTTGCCCAGCAGCTTGTGAACGGCGTCCTGCTCGGCGCCACCTATGCCCTGTTCGCCCTCGGCTTCACGCTGATGTTCGGCGTGCTGCGGGTCATCAACCTGACCTACGGGTTCTACTTCTCCGCTGGGGCGCTGCTGGCGCTGTGGATGGCGCGGCAGGGGGCCTCCATCTGGGTGGCGCTGCCGCTCGCGGCGCTCGGCGCCGGGTGCATTGCGGTGGTGCTCGACTGGGTGTTGTTGACCCGGCTGCGGCGCATCCAGGCGCCGGAGCTGTCGTCGCTGATGGTGACGCTCGGCGGCGTGCTGGCGCTTTACTCGGCGCTGACGAGCTGGCTCGGTCCCGACATCCGGCGTTTGCCGCCGGGCATCGTGAGCGTGGACGCGTTCCACATCGGCGACATCCGCGTGACCGCGGCACAGGTCCTGATCCTGGGGGCCACGGCGCTGCTGGTCGCAGCACTTCTGCTGCTGATGCGCGGCACCCGGCTGGGCCTGGCGATCCGCGCCATGGCGGAGAAGCCGGACGCGGCGCAGCTCATGGGCATCGACACCGGGCGGGCGGCGGCGCTGGTGTCCTTCATCTCCGGCTGCCTGGCCGGGGCAGGGGGGGTGCTGATCGGGCTGAACTTCAACGCGATCCACCCTTATATGGGGGAGACGATGATGCTGCGCGGCTTCGTCGTCATCATCGTGGGCGGCCTCGGCGACATCCGCGGCGCGCTGCTGGCCGGGTTGGCGCTGGGCGTGATCGAGGTGATGACCGCGGGCTACGTGGCGTCCGGGCTGAAGGAGGCGGTGGCGTTCCTGATCCTGGTGGCCGTGCTGTGGACCCGGCCCTCCGGCCTGTTCGGCCGCGCCGTGCTGCGGCGGGCCTGATGCCCGCCTGGCTCGATGATCTCCTTTGGACCTACCAGAACCTGGTGTATGCGCTCGGCATCAACGGGCTGCTGGCGCTGTCGATGTATGTCGTGCTGGCCGTGGGCCAGTTGTCCCTGGGGCAGGCGGCGTTCATGGGCTTGGGCGCCTACTCCTCCGCGCTGATGACCCTGAAGCTCGGCCTGCCGTTCGCCGCGGTGCTGCCGCTGTCCGTCGTCGCGCCCGTCGCGTTCGCCTTGGCGGTCGGCGGGCCGACGCTGCGGCTGGCCGGCGTTTACCTCGCCATCGCCACCATCGGGCTGGGCGAGGTGCTGCGCGCGGTTTACCTCAACGTGGACCTGTTCGGCGGCGCGCTGGGCTTGTCCGGCATCCCGGAGCGCGCGACGGCCGCGATGATCTACGGGCTGCTGGGTCTGGCGGTGCTGGGGCTGTGGCTGATCGGCCGCAGCGGCATCGGCCGGGCGATGGAGGCGATGCGGGAGGACGAGACCGCCGCCGCCGTCATGGGCGTGCCGGTCCGGCGCTACAAGATGGGCGCGCTGCTGGCGTCGGCCACGCTGGCCGGCCTCGCCGGCTGCCTGTCCGCCCACGTGTCGAGCTTCATCGGCCCCAACGAGTACGGGTTCGAGCCGGCCGTCACCATCCTATCCTATGCGCTGCTGGGCGGCATCGGCACGCCGCTCGCCCCGGTGGTGGGCGGTTGGGTGCTGACCCTGCTGCCGGAGCTGCTGCGCGGAGTCAGCGACATCCGGCTGGTGTTGAACGGCGTCATCATCGTGCTGGCCGTGCTGTTCCTGCCGAACGGCCTGCTGGCGCTGCGCATGAAGCGGATCGGCGCCCGCACCGCCGCATGACCCCGCTGCTGGAACAACCATTGCTTGACATCGGGGGCCTGACCCGCCGCTACGCCGGGCTGGTCGCGGTGGACGGCGTGGACATGCAGGTGATGCCCGGCGGCGTCCACGCCGTGATCGGGCCGAACGGCGCGGGCAAGACCACGCTGTTCAACCTGGTGTCCGGCCTGGTGCCGCCCAGCGCCGGGCGCATCCGCTTCGCCGGGCAGGACGTGACCGGGCTGGCCGCCGACCGCCGGGCGGCGCTCGGCCTCGCCCGCACCTTCCAGAACATCCGCGTGTTCGCCGCGATGACCGTGCTGGAGAACGTGCTGACC
>CALMAB010000534.1 GCA_937858325.1 uncultured Acetobacteraceae bacterium | reverse complement strand
GGCGTAGATCGCGGTGTCCGACACGGAGATCGAGTTCTTCCACCCTGCGCTGGAGTACCTCGCCGTCGTGCGCGGGTCCCTGTCGACCTCCAACAAGCCGCCGGCGCGCAAAGGGGACGACGCGGCAAGCCGCTGATTGACGGCTTTCGCGTCAGCGCCGACCAGCGCCGCTACCAGGCGGTGCAGGCTGCCCAGGGCCTTGAGCGCGCTATCGCAGAAGCTCTCGAAGCCCTGCATGGTCTGCACCCGAAGCACCAGCAGCACGATCTCAAGGTCGAGCGGGCCGAGGCCGAACTCCTCGGCGGCGAACAAGGCATTCTGCTCGAACGGCTCAAGGCTTGGGGCTGGCGGCGCCGCATAGGCCGTCATGCGGCGCAGCACCGAGCGTAGCCGTCGCTGCCCGACGTCGGCCTTGTCGGCTCCGGATGCCGCATCGCTTCCGTCCTGCTTGTCGGCCGGGGCGCCCAGCGCCCTTTCTTGGACCAGCGCACGCAAGGCAGGTTTCAGCAGATCGGGCCCAGCCTCACTCAGGAGGACGTTGCGCAGATACCAGCCGAACTGGTGCAGGCTGCTCGCGTTCATGGATGGCTCCGGGTGTCGGGAGGCCAGGAAACCGCATCCCTTCCTGCACCAGGTCGTCGTCGGGTAAGGATGGCGTGGGCGTGTCGGTTCGTGCGGTGCATGGTTGTCCCTCTGTTTCGAGCGGGCACGGACGTCAGCCCGGGTCTGGGTTCTGCAGTAAGCACGGCATGCACGTCAGATCCGGACGGGCTGCAGACGCAGCACCCGGCTGATGTTGTCGTATGGCCATGACAAACGACACGGCAGGCGACAATGAAGGGCAGTGTGCTCCAGCGCGCATGGCCCAATCGCGAAGGCGAAAGCACGTCTAAGCTGCAAGGTCACAACTATCTACGAGCCCGTTTGGCAGGGCAAACCGAGTGCCAATGTATTGCGTTCGGAAGCAAGGCAGGTCGCGATGCCTGCGTTGGAGGCCATAAAGATTGAATTGGCAAAAGATGGAGAATGGAGTCGAATGTGACGGCTCCCAAACTTGACGGCCTGAACCCAACCCGCCCCGATTGGAGCCGTGGCCATGAGGACGTCTATCCAGACCGGAACAATGTGGCTCCAGAGAACATCAACTACCACGACGGCTGGCTCACCGGGTGGGCCGAGCAGGATGCCGATCAGGAATAAATCAATCCCGAGCTTTGGGCCAAACGCCGCGATCGAAATGGGGAAGGCCAAGACGGTTAGAAGGCGGTATTGGGCGTTGCGGCGGATCCAGGCTCCGCTCGCAACCTGATACCTGCCACTTGCCCACTGCCGTGCCAACCTGCTTCTTCGCCAAATGCGAGTGCCCACGCACGCATCGAACAGGGTGCCATGCATAGCCGCAGCCCCGCCGTCCCGGCACTCGCGCCCGTCTCGTCGCTACTGCGATCCGTGCCGGCCCATGCCGTCATCGCAGATGCAGGCAGTATAGCATGCAGCGTGTGGCAGAATCCGGACGTCGCAGGGTTTGATCAGGCATTTGCCACAGGTGCGTTCGCCACGGGCGGGTTGCGCGCCATCCTGACCGACGCGTCCCTTTACCTGTGGCAAAGCACCTCGATGCTGCACGGGGCCATGGCGGCGCGGCTGGGCGTCGATGGCGTGCGGGTCAGGCTTTTGCCGGGCAAGGTGCTCGCGAACCAAGAGGCGTGTGGGTTGCCGGAGCACCTGCCTTGGGTGTTCGCTCCGGCGGCCGACCTCGACATCGAGGCGCGGCGTGCCTGTTTGGTACGCTGGATGCGCCGCTTCCCGCCGCTGGCCGCGCTCTACGCCAATGGCTTCGGGGTCGACTGGTACATGTGAGCCGTGCGCAGGCCAGGCCAGTCCGGCGTGACACCCCGCGGCCGGCCTGAGAACCGCTCCACCCAACCGAGCGCCAGGCAGACCAGGTGCGTCTCTGTCCGAGCCGCGGCCAAGCCGGCCACATTCTTGTGGGATGCCGGCCCATGCTGTCTTGCCTTCGGCGGACGACATGACGGTTTGCAGCCGAGAGTCGCTTTGTGAGAGGCGGCGAGAAAAAAGTAGACAGATTTTGAATCCGTTATAGCCATGGCTCCATGGCACATCCTTTCACCGGGCGCGTCGAAACCGCGCCCATGATCAATGCAGTTTGGCGCGGGACGCTGGCACCGACGGTCGCGGCCCTAATCGTCGCGATGCCAGGCCTCGGACACCGCCTCGCCCTGGCACCACGCCGGGTGCTGCACGCCCTGGCCGCCTTCATCTCGCATGCGGTGGAACAGGGCTGGGACACGTCGGACATCGCCGCCGAGGTCGATGCCCGTGACATCCGCGACCTACTTGCCTGCGCCATCCCAAGTGCGCACCCGCGCCTGCTTGGGCTGTTCGACCGTCTGGGCGACCAATCCATAGGCCTCACCTTTTACCAGCGCCTCAACGAGGCCCTTTGGGGACCGGCGTCCAACCTGCTGCTCAACAGCGACGCGGTGGACGAAGCCCGCTTGGGCTTTATCGAGCAGCTCGTCTCCGACCCGGTGCTTGCTTGCAGCCCAAAAGGCCATAGGGACGTCGGAAGCGAACCTGCGCCATGTGAGGGGTGCCCTGGCGTTCCTGCGCACCACCGGCCTCTCGCTCGACGTCGAGCAACTTCCTTTTGGGTCCGGCTGGCGCGCGATCCGGCGCCGCGTCATGAGCGACCTCGGCCGTGCAGTGGCGCCGCCGTTGCCGTGCCGTTGCCCAAGCGGCTGGCGGCATGTCAGGACGATGTCTGGGCTGTTCCAGCTGGGCGGGGATCTGCGGAACTGCTTGGCCGGGATCGGATTGGGGGGTGACCATCACCTGCTCCAGTTCCTGAGCGGCGCAGAGCTCGTCTTCGTCAGCGACGACGAGGCAAGCACCCTGGCCTCTGTGCAGAGCGTCGGGCCGTCGCTCTGGATGATCGGCGAGATGGCGATCGGGCGCACTTATCCGGCAGCGTCGCCGCGGCGGGAGGAGCTGCGCATCCCGCTGGCCGAGGTGCTGGCCGAGGTTGAACACACGCTGCTCGACATTTCGCCAGCATGGGCGTTTCACGCCATTGCGCGCCGGGCTGAACGCACCGCCGATCCCAGCGAACACCACGACACCATTGACATCGTTTGAAGCTTCGGCACGGGACCGGGACATGGACAAGCACGCGATCTTCCACGATCTGACCAAGCGGAATGCCCTGCGAAGGCGGCACATCTGCCGTTGCTCGACCTGCACAAGGAGTTCGCATACGCCGTGCGCCGAGAGGAGATGCGGGAGTACTACGAATACCGCAAGGACCGGCATGGCGCCGACGAGGAGCGGATCCTGAAGGCGGTGCTGGAAGAGTACCGCGGGCACCATGGCCCTCACAGCCCGTGCAACTCCATCGGCTGGATGGGCATCCGAGCCGAGACCGAACGGCGGTTCCGCTCCTTCCTGGAGCAGCGCGGCATCCATCGCCCGTATGACCTCGATGAGCCAAGGGGCGTGTATGGCGCCGACAAGAAGGCCTGAGCCCCAAGCCCTCCCTCCCGCGGCTCCCACAACGTCGCAGCCCGG
>CALMAB010000533.1 GCA_937858325.1 uncultured Acetobacteraceae bacterium | reverse complement strand
CGAGATCAAGGGCCGCATGAAGCCGGACGAGGCGAGCCTGCCCAGCCCCGACGGCCCGTGGGAATACTACGCGCGCTACGAACCCGGCGCGCAGTACCCGGTGCACGCCCGGCGCCCGCGCGGTCAGGCGGATGGCGAGCAGGTGCTGGTGGACGCAGCCGCCCTCGCGCAGGGCCACCCCTACTATGCGCTCGCCGCCGCCCGCCACAGCCCGGACCACCGGCTGTTCGCCTACGCCGAGGACACCCAGGGGTCAGAGGTGTACCGCGTCCGCATCAAGGACCTGGCCACCGGCGCGCTGCTGCCCGACGCAGTTGAGCATTGCACCGGCAACTTCGCCTGGTCCGCCGACAGCGCCTGGCTGTTCTGGACCTTCCGCGACGAGCACGGCCGCCCGTCGCGCATCTTCCGGCGGCCGGTGCCGGGCGGGCCAGGCGACGACGTGCTGGTGTATGCGGAGCCGGACCCCGGCTTCTTCCTCAGCATCTCGCAAACCGACTCCCGCGCTTACCTGGTGATCGCCTGCGGCGACCAGCAGACCAGCGAGGCCTGGCTGATCCCCGCCGCCGACCCGGCGGCAGCACCGCGCTTGGTGGAGCGGCGGCAGACCGGCGTGCGCTACGACGTGGAGCACTGGGACGGCCGCCTCATCATCCGCACGGACGCGGACGGCGCGGTGGACTTCAAGCTGGTGAGCGCGCCGGAGGACACGCCGGGCCGGGCGCATTGGCAGGACTGGATCGCGCACGAGCCGGGCCGGTTCATCGTGGGCACTGCCGCCTACGCCGGGCACTTCGCGCGGCTGGAGCGGGTGGACGCCAACAACCGCATCGTGATCACCAGCCGGGACACCGGCCAAGGTACCAGGCAGGAGCACGTGATCGGCGTGGACGAAGAGGCCTACGTGCTGCGCCTGGGCGGCGGCCTGGAGTACGATACGGCCACGCTGCGCTACACCTATGAATCGCCCACGACGCCGCGGCAGTGGTTCGATTTCGACATGGACACGTACGCGGCGGTGCTGCGCAAGACGCAGGAAATCCCCTCCGGCCACGACCCGGCCCGCTACGTCGCCCGCCGCCTGCACGCCCGCGCGCCGGACGGGGCGGTGGTGCCCGTCACCGTGCTGATGCGCCGGGACACGCCCGTGGACGGGTCGGCGCCGCTGCTGCTGTATGGCTATGGTTCCTATGGCATGGCGATGGAGCCTTCCTTTTCGGTCCGCAACCTCAGCCTGGTGGACCGCGGCTGGATTTGGGCCACGGCGCACGTGCGCGGCGGGTCGGAGAAGGGCCGGGGCTGGTTCCTCGACGGGCGCGGGGCAAAGAAGCCGAACACGTTCACCGACTTCATCGCGGCGGCCGAACATCTGGCAGACGGGGGCTTCGGCACGCGAGGCGGCATCGTCGCGATGGGCGGCTCCGCGGGCGGCTTGCTGGTGGGCGCGGTCGCCAACATGCGGCCCGACTTGTGGGCGGGGATCGTCGCCGTCGTGCCGTTCGTCGATGTGCTGAACACCATGTCCGACACCAGCCTGCCGCTCACCCCGCCGGAATGGCCGGAATGGGGCAACCCCATCGAGGGCCCGGCCGCCTACGACGCCATCGCCGCCTATTCCCCCTACGACAACGTCGCCCCCCGGCCCTACCCGGCGGTGCTCGCCACCGCGGGCCTGTCCGACCCGCGGGTGACGTATTGGGAGCCGGCGAAGTGGGTCGCCCGCCTGCGGGACGTGACGACGGGTGGCCAGCCGGTGCTGCTGCGCACGAACATGGAGGCCGGGCACGGCGGCGCCGCGGGACGGTTCGACGCGCTGAAGGACACGGCGCTGCACTACGCTTTCGCGGTTTGGGCGTATGAGCACCGCCGGGCATGATCGGGCACGCCCCCGCCTTTTCGCCCCCATAAAGGAACCAACGAGTGAGCGGCTTCAAGAGCACCGAACGCTACATCGCTTCCCGCGACCTGGAGGTGGCGGTCAACGCCGCCGTTGCCTTGCAGCGGCCCTTGCTGGTGAAGGGCGAGCCGGGCACCGGCAAGACCGTGCTGGCGCACGAGGTCGCGGCCAGCCTTGGCTACCCCTTGGTGGAGTGGCACGTGAAATCGACCACCAAGGCGCAGCAGGGCCTGTATGAGTATGACGCCGTGTCCCGCCTGCGCGACAGCCAGTTGGGCGACCCCAAGGTGGCGGACATCGCCAACTACATAGTGCGCGGCAAGCTGTGGGACGCCTTCGAAGCGGACCGCCCGCAGGTCGTGCTGATCGACGAGATCGACAAGGCCGACATCGAGTTTCCCAATGACCTGCTGCTCGAGCTCGACCGGATGCAGTTCTTCGTTTACGAGACCCGGCAGACCGTCGCCGCCAAGCACCGCCCGGTGGTGATCATTACGTCCAACAACGAAAAGGAGCTGCCGGACGCATTCCTGCGCCGCTGCTTCTTCCATTACATCCGCTTCCCCGACCGGCCGACCATGGAGCGGATCGTGGAGGCGCACTATCCGGGCCTGCAGCGCGACCTGGCGCGGGAAGCGTTGACCGTGTTCTTCCAGGTGCGCGATGTGCCCGGCCTCAAGAAGAAGCCGGCAACCTCCGAGCTGCTGGACTGGCTCAAGCTTTTGATGATCGAGGACCTGCCGGCGGAGGCGCTGCGCAGCCAGGACGCCAAGCTGGTGATCCCGCCGCTGCACGGGGCGCTGCTGAAGAACGAGCAGGACGTGCACCTGTTCGAGCGGCTGGCCTTCCTGAACCGCCGCGGCGGCTGACGTGTTCGCGCAGTTCGTCCTGGCGCTGCGGGA
>CALMAB010000532.1 GCA_937858325.1 uncultured Acetobacteraceae bacterium | reverse complement strand
GCTAATGGCCCACCCCATCCCCTTCCCCGGCAACAACTTCACCTTCACGGCGGCGGAGGGCGTATGACGGGCCTCCTTGCCAGCCTTGCCACCAATCCGGTGTTCGCCGGCATTGCTGGTGGCGCTACGGCTTCGGCAGTTCTCTTTCAGGCCCGAGCCTTGCCGGAAAGGGTGTGGAGCTGGCTTCACAAGCGTTTCACCGTCACGCTCGTCATCGATAGCAGCGAAGGTCTGTTTGAGCGGCTGGCGATCTATCTTGCGGCATCGCCGTATGTCCAGCGCGCGAGGTGGCTCCGCATGGTCGAGGATTATGACTACGCGGCGCAACGATGGAAGTGGAAGACGAGCTTCGGTCTCGGCTGGCACGTCTTCAAGGATGCGGGCTCTTGGTTCCTACTGCATCGGTTGATCGAAGACGCGAAGAAGGGCGTAGGCGCGCAGCGACGCGAGACGTTCACGCTGCGAACTTTCGGCCAGTCTCAGGCGGCCATGCGCGGGCTGATGAAGCGAGCGGAAGACGTGTTCCAATCCGGCGAGATGATCCGGGTCTATGTCTGGGTGGGCGGCGAGTATCTGTTGGCGGACCACAAGCCCTTCCGTTCTTTCGATACCGTGTTCATACCCGAAGACCAGAAGGCTCGCTTGCTGGACGATATGGCGCGCTTTTCGGGCGCTCGGGAGCTGTATCGCCAGCGCGGTACGCCGTGGCGCCGCGGTTACCTGCTTGAGGGCCCGCCGGGGACCGGTAAGTCCACCATCGCGTTCGTCATGGCGTGCTTGGCCAAGCGTCCGGTCTACATGCTCAATCTCAACACGGCCGGCGGCGACACGGGGCTGATCAAGGCGCTCAACGTGGTCGAGCCGGGCGCAGTCGTCGTGATCGAAGATATTGATGCAGTCAAGGTGACTCATGATCGTGCTCGGGAAGCCGGCGACGCCTCTGTTGCGATCAAGCCGGAAGAGTCCGTCACGCTCGCCGGCATCCTGAACGCGATCGATGGGCTGGCCAGCCGCGAGAACCGCATCCTGATCATCACCAGCAATCATGCGGACCGGCTTGACCCGGCGCTACTTCGGCCGGGAAGGATCGATCACCGCGAAACGATCGGTCTGATCGGTGCACAAGAGGCGCGCGCGATGGCGAGAGCGTTCCTTGGTGAGAGGGCTGATCGGTGGCTTAACCAGCACGGGAGCGAGTTGTGGCCGATCAGTCCGGCCGAGCTGCAAGGCATGTTGCTATGCGAGGTTGAGCGCGCCGAGAACGTCGTCCGGTTGCCGGCCGTCGCACAGCAGGTTGCGGCATGATGCGCTTCCCGGCCTTCGTCGGCAGCGAGAGCATCGTCCGGAGCGTGGTGGTGGACTATGGGAAGCCGTGGGCGAGGGGAGAGGGCTGATGCCCGAACTGCCGTTTAACTCCTCTGGCTGGCGCCCAACTCGGGAATACCGGGTGCGGCCGGGCTTGCTCGGAAGCGTACTTGAGCAGCGCATAGAATACAGCGATGGAACTAGCAGGTGGAAGAAGGCGACGCATCCGGTGTCGCTATCGCAGCCATGACCCGCCGCCACCCTTTCACCCTGATCCTGCCGCTTGAGGCCCTCGCCGGCTCTGCGGTCCAAGACATTGCCCGCGACATGATCGCCACCGCCAAGCGGCTCGATCTCCCCGTCTCGCTCGACATGAACGGCACGCACCTGCTCGCCTTTCCGGACAGCACGATGGCGGAGATCAGGCGGGACTATGAGGCGCAGCTAACCGTATAGGCCAGCATAGCGGCGGACCAAAGCAGGATGCCCAGGCCCGCCGCGAGCTGCACGGTGTCCAGGAAGCGGGTCAGGCCGGCACCTTCACGTCCGCCAGCCCCTTGTCCGCAAGCTGCTGCACGTACCCTGCGAGCAACTCCACACCCACGGTCGCCAGCGGGTTGGTGGTGAGCGTCGCGCCCAGCGCCACGATGCCGGCCGAGATACCTGGCTCGCTCGCGCGGTAGGCGGCCTGTGCAACGTCGAGCGCCACGTCCTCAAGGATCTTCAGGTCGCCGGCAAATCCCTGCGCCTTGGAGGCTTCGACCATCGCCTTGGTGATGGCGAACACCTTGTCGGGGCCGGACATGCCGGTGGTATCGACCTTGAGCTTGGCGGCCAGCTCGCGGGCCGCCTCGCCGAACGCATTGGCGAGCTCCTGCTGGACCGCGCCGGTCAGGTTGGCGGTGCCCTTGTCGGCGCCAGGGATCAGGAAGCCTTCCACGAGGCCGAGGACGTGCTTGAGGGTGGAACCGAGGGACATGGGTTATCTCCAGGCCCGCGCCGCCGATCCGGCGCGGGCAGGTGTGTTCCTGATCGGAGGGGATTGCGGGCGGTCGACCTACGGCGCGGTGCTCACCACCACGTCGTCCAACACGACATGCTTGCCGATCTCGCCGCCCATCGCCGGGTCGCGCTGGCAGGCGCTCGGCGAGAACGTGACGCGGGCGAGGCCGGACCAGCCGAACGCCACGAGGCTCGGGCCGCCGTCCGTCACGGTGACGAGCTGATGCTGCGCCGCCTTGCCCGCGGCATCGTAGCCGGTCACATCGACCTGGAGCGCCTTGCACCATGCGGCCGTGATCTGCGCGCTAGTGAGCGAGAGCATTCGGCCGGCCGGCGCGGCGATCGTCGCGGGCTTGCCGTAGCCGCCATAGACCACCTGGCTGCCGGATGTGGTGCCACGCTCGAAGCCCGAGCCCGCATAACCGAGCGGCGGTGCCTTGGTCCCGGCTGCGGTTAGGACGTAGAGGTTGGTGAGGCGAAGGCCGTGATAGCTTGCGGGCAGGGCCTTGGCACCGTGCTTGGCGGGCACGTCCTCGCCCGCTGCGGCCATCAGGCTCAGCGAGTAGGGCAAGCCGATCGCGGCGATGACGATCGCGTGGAGCGCATCGTGCTGCTCGACGCAGGCCGCGAGGTCGCTGCCATAGCCCAGCCGCTCGGCCATGGTAGCGGTTTCGGCGTTCGCGCAGGCGCGAAGGATGCGGCCGTTCGGCAGCCGCGTGATGCAGCGACCGTTGCGGGCGCGGATCACGGTGCCGTTGGCGAGGATGCGGATCATGCCGCCTGCTTATCGTAAGCCGCCAGCCCGTCGTGCGCGATCAGAGCCTTGATCTTGCCGGAATAGTCGGGCGCGGTCGCGTAACGGGCCGCCATCCGATCGATGAACAGCCCGACGTTCGGCAGCGCCGCCATCGCCAGCCGATAGACCGGCGCTTTCGCCAGCAGCTCGGCGTGAGCTTCAAAGGCGGCCTCAAGGTTCGGAAAGGTCCGGAACGACTGCATCACCTTGACGTAGACGCGGCCGTTCCACTCGGTGGTGAGTACGGTGCGGCAGGGATCGTTCGCCCCCGCGCGCACTTTCAGACCGAACGGATTACCTCCGGGGCAATGCGCGCCATAGCCGCTCTCCAGAGCCCACTGCGCAAGCGAAACGGACGCGGGCACGTGCGTGGCGGCCATCGCGGCGCGCGCGGCCGCGATCACCTCGGGCGGGTACTTCATGCTGTTCTCCGGGGTGTTGTGGCGCGCGGACGCCTTACTCCTGCCCGCCCTCGTCCAGCGCGCGCAGGTGCTCGTCATGCTCGGGGTGGGGTACGAGCGGGGGTTGGTAGGATTCCCGCAGCGAGCGGCGGATCGCGGTTTCGCTGAGGTGCGGTGCTGGATCGGGCTCGCCTGCGCCCGCCTCCGGATCGCGGTTCGCCGGCCCGCCTGGCACGATCGCCTTGCTGATGGCGTTGAGCGCCACGAGCGCGCCCCAACCGACACCCAGCCCGGTGAAGATCGCCTTGCTGTAGAGCAGGTGCTGGTCCCAGATGATGCCACCGGCGATCAGCAGCGCGGCACCCGTGATCGGCAGCGTCTCCCACCAGGACTGTACCCGGCCGAGCGCGCGGTTCTCGCGGTTGACGAAGATGATACGGGCCAGGAGCACGCCGAGCAGCCCGAGCCCGAGCGAGATCAGCCCGTCGTTCGGGCCGCTTACCGCCCAGGTAATCGGCGTGGATGCGACCACCGCCGCTTCCGGCGCGCGCGGCGGCGTCATCGGCCGAAGGAAAGCGCCACGCTGACAAGGAGCAGCAGGAAGCCGATCCAGAGCGGGCGCTTGAACTTGTCCCACCGCGACGTGGCATCGACCGGGATCGGCTGGCGGCGCAGCTGGCGGCTGACGACCGGCTGCGCGTGGAGCCACAGCAACGAGGAAGCCACGAGCGGCACGCAGCCGGCGAACTTGCTCCAGCGGTTGACGAGGCTGAGCGTGCGGCGCGTGCCGGCGGCCACATCCGGCCAGGACATGAACACCACCGCCTCGGGCCCGACGTAGCAGAGCACCGCCAGGAAAAAGCCGCCGAACACCAGCCGCTCGGCGGTCACCGGATGACGCAGCGGGAACGGATCGTCGCGCAGCATGGCCCAGATGCGGGCGAGCGTGTCGATCGAGATCACCGAGCCGGTGGCCAGCCCGAAGATCGAGAAGGCCAGCACCGTCGGGTTGGCGGTCACCGACGCCGGGCGGCTCGCCTGATAGTATTGCGAGAGCATGTGCGCCTGCGCGGCCGACATGGCGAGGTGGTGGGGATGGATCATCGGCGATCCTTGACCGGAGGTGCTTGCTGCGGCCGCGCACCGTGCGGTGGCGGGACGTAGGGCCTGCGGATGCAGCGCGGGTTATCCAGCCGGGTCAGCCGGGGCTCGACGCGGCAGGTGCCGAGCGCCAGCGACGCACCGATCGCGACGCAGGCTTGGGCGACGTGGGCGGGCATGAGCTATGCCGCCGTCCGCGCCGCCGTTTCGAACGCCAGCAATCGCGGCGACGGCGGCGACACGAGGTCCGGCTGCATCCCCCATGCGAACTGGGTGTCGTCGCGGCCGATGTCGTTGAACTGGAGCCACTGGCAGCCCGGAAACTCGGCCGACCAGCGGCGGTATGAGGCCGCGATGATGTCCGCCAGTTCCGCGCTTCGGCTCATCGCCATGATCTGGGCGGGCGTGACGCCGGGCGCGTTGCCGAGGCCCTGGAAGTCCGGACCGCCCTCATAGGCGCCGTAGCCCTTGCCGTGCTGGGCGGCCAGATCGCGGACGACGGCGGCGCGGTCGAGCGTGGCGTTCATGCTGGCGAGCCAGGCCGTCTTCAGAGAAGCGGGCGTATAGGGCGCCACCGCGCAGCCCGCATCGTTGCCCCAATAGAGGCCGTTCATTACCACGTCGTAGTTGTCGAGCGGCTGTTCCTTTACCGAGAGCAGGTTGCTGTAGTGGGTGCCCTGCTGGCAGTTCAGCACCTGTACCAGCTCGCGGCTGGATTTCACCGCCGCGCGGGCGAGCTTCATGGTGCGGTTGTGCTGGTAGCAATGCTCGATCAGCAGCGCGCCCCAACCGCCGCCCATGCCGGGCCGCGTGTCGGCCTGTGCGGGCGTACAGCGGCCGGCGGCGAGGCAGGCGGCGATGATCAAACCCGCAATCCTGAACTGGTAGTTCCAGGGCTCGTTCTGCCATTCGACGTTCATGCGCGCGCCGGCGGCAAGCCGCTGATCGGCCAGCGCGACGAGCCGGGTCACGTAGTCGTCGTCCGCGCCATAGGGGACGTTGATGTGGAGCCCGCAACCCGCGTCGCTGGCGAGGTCGACCGCATCCTCCATGCAGATGCCGTTCGGATGGTCCGCGCCGAAAAAGGCCGGGGTGGCGCGTGTCGACCAGGTGACCGGCAGACCGGCGGCGTCGTTGGTGCGAAACCAGTCCATGGCGCGCACCATGCGGCCCTTGGCCTACCTCGCCGAGCGATTCGACGTGCTCCGCTCTCACTGGGAGCACGACTAAGCACTGCTAGTTCCCCTGCGCGTTCGGCCAGGCGCCGTAGCCGCTGGGCGCCGCGTAGCTGTCCTCGCCCGCCGCCGCGTGGAGCGTGAGCGCCTCGCCCGAGGTCGCCGAGAAGTTGCCGTAGGCGTAGATGGTCGAGAGCTCGGCCGGCAGAGCGAGCCCGCCCGTCTCGCCCACCGGATCGGCGCCGGCGGTGTTGTTCCAGTTGCCGGTCCCGTTCCGCCTGATCCAGTAGAGGTGCGTGTCGAGGTCGACCGCAATCTGGATCACGTCGCCCACCGCGAGCGCGCCGCCCATGCTCTGGTTGCCGCCGCTGTAATAGGCGGTGGCACCGAACCAGCCGAACCTGTTGGTGCCGCTAGTCCCGCCGCCGGTCGCGTTGGCGGTTACGTCGCTGAACCCCACGGCCGCGGGCGCGGCGCCGGCAATGGCCACCTCGAAGTAGGTCTTGCCCGAGGTGCGGGTCGTGTTCGACCGCATCGAGCGGCTGCCGGTGGCGCTCGGGTTGGTCACCGTCTTGTTGTTGGCCGAATAAGTGACGTACGTGTTGAACGTGCTGTCCCATGTCGCCCCGGTCACCGGCGTGATGACGGATACCGTGGCGGTGCTGCTCTTGGGCGAGCCGGTCGCGCCCGCGAGCGTCTCCACCATCGTGATCGTGGGCGAGCCGGCGGTCCCGAACGTGCCCGAGAGCGTGCGGCTGGCGCCGCTCCCGCCCACCGTCAGGCTCGTGCCGTCCGAGGAGGTTGCGGACACGGTCGAGCTGGCGGTGGCACCGCTGATCGTGCCGCTATAGGCCGCCCCGGTCGTGGCGGTCGTCGGCGACAGCGTGAGCGCGCCGAGCGTCGGCGGCGCGGCGACCGTGAACGCCAGGCTGGTCGTGCGCGGGCTGTTGACCGCCCCCGCCAGCGTCTCCACCACCGGGCAGGTGATGTTGCCGGTGCCGGTGAAGGTATCGGTGAAGGTGGTGCCGGAGACGCTCGGCTGGCTGCTGTCCGAGCAGGCGCCGGGCGCGGACAGGGTCGAGCCCGTGCTCTTGCCGCCGATCGTGCCCGAATAGGCGGCTGCGGCGGTGCCGGTGGTGGGCGAAATCGTGAGCGTGCCGAGGCTGGGACCGGCCGGGGCCGCGTCGCCCGACATGTAGGGCGCGGCCTCCTGGGCCATCGCCTCGTAGCCGATGCCCTTGGGATGGGTGCCGTCGCCGGTCCAGTAGGGATTGCTGGCGCTGAACACCGCGTGCGCGGGCCAGACGCGATCGGTGCTGCCGCGCACCGAGGCCATCGGGATCACGTAGGAGAAGCCGAGCCCCGAGAGCGCGCTGTTGACCTGGTCGGCGACGCCGCCCGCCGCCCAGCCGGTGAACGGCGAGGTGCTGGGCGTCTGCCCGCTCTCGGTGGTGTAGAAGTTCGTGCTGTCGGTGCGCGCGAGCAGCTTGACGCCGCCCACGATCTGGATGCCGGACGCGCGGACCTGGGCGAGCCGCTGCTGGAGACGGCTCTCGATCGTGGGCGCGTCCGCCGAGCCGGCGCCCCCGCTCGTGCCGATGTCGTTGGTGCCGTAGAAGATCAGCCCGCGATTGCCGTAGCCGAGCATCGCCTGGATGCTCGGGTTGGTGCTGCCGAGCGTGGTCGGCGTGCCGAACACCGCGAAGTTGGCGCCGGGCGCCTGGAGCTGGCGGAGCGCGCGCTGGAACCAGCCGCGGCCGTAGGGGCCGCTCGCCGGCGACGCGACACCCGCGCCGTTCTGCTCGGTGGCGCCCTCGGTGATGCTGTCGCCCAGCGCCACGTAGACATGGGGGGTGGCACCCGCGAGATGGCCCAGGAACACCGGCCGGGTGCCGTCGGCGGTGCGGGTGGTGGGCGCGGTGCCGGAGGTGGTGAAGCCGCCCGCCGCGAGCGCCGCTGCCGAGGTCGACGTCGTGGTGGAGGCGGCCGCATAGACCAGCACCTGCTGGCCGGCGACGTCGCCCGAATAGGCGGCGACGGTGGCAAAGGTGCCGGTGGAGGACGATTTCCGGTCCGCAAACCAGAAGGTCGCGCCCGCCGGGAACTGGCCGTTCGAATAGCCGCAGGCCGTGGCCGGGATCGGGTCGGCCTCGACGTCCGCCGCGCCGTCCGCCAGCGTCCAAGAGGCCGCGCCGCCCTTGGTAACCGGCACCACCGTGGTGCCGTTCGGGCAGAGTAGCGCCGCGTCGACGATCGTCAGGGTGGCGCCGGGGGTCGTGCCCGAGTTCCCGATGTTGATCCAGTTGTCATAGGTCGGGATCACGTCGGTCGCGGCGGCCGGGATCACGTGCTGCCAGTATTCGGCCCGCGTCTCCGCGCCCGAGACCGTGACGTTGGTCTTCGGGAAATAATTCTGCGCGGTGGCGAACGTCTTGGCCGGCCCGGTCGCTGCCGGGACGAAGCGCAACAGGTCGGAAAGCCGGTTGAACCCGCTGGGCACGAGCTTCGCTTCGGCGGGCGCGCCGAGGGCAAGTGACGCCAGCAGGGCCGCGCGGAACAGCTTGATCATGCGGTCACCTCGGGAAGCGTGCGGGAATCAGCCCTGGCGCGAATAGACGGCGGTCGCGGCGTCGGTGCAGATGATGCCCACCGCCGCCGTGCCGACGTGGGTGGAGCTTTCGAAATAGCTGCCGCGCGCGATGAACAGGCTGTTCGCGCGTCCAGCGTCGCGGAGCCGATCCCGTTGATATAGCAGCCGTGCGCGCCGGTCGTATCCGGCGTGCCCTGCACCTGGATGGTGATGAAGTGTCGGGCAGCGTTGGCGTTGAACAACGTCGCCGCCGACGTGCCGAACGAGATGGCGAGGCCTGCGGTGCTGGTGAGCTGCGGAAGCAGGTTCGTGACGTTCACCGGCACGCCGCCAGTCACGCCCTGCATGCCGTTGGCGGTCATCGCGCTGGTGCCCGGGGCGGACTGCACCGCGGTCTGATTTGCAGCGGTGGCCGCTCCGGCCGGCAGCGGCAGTGATGCGGCCGAGATCGGCTTCGTGGCGCCGGCCTGCTCCGGCGTACCGAGCGCGGTGACGATCGCCGACACGCCGCTTGCGGTTGCAGCGCCAGCGGGGAGCGGCAGCGCCGCCGCCGAGATTGCCTGCGTTGAGGGAAGGTTGCTGACCGAAACGGACCCGCTGACCGGCACCGCCGAGCCGCCGGTGACGCCCTGCACCGAGACGACCGCCGCATTTGGCGTCCCCGCCGCACCCGTGGGCGTCGAGCCCCCGCCTCCGCCGGAGACGTAGATCGGATTGCCCGCCGTCCCGAACGCCGCGCCGGTCGCGTCCTGCAGTCGCGCGCCAAGGTAGGTGTTGCTCAGGCCCACCGTGCCGCTCACCGGCTGCGTCGCCGGAAGGTTGGACACGGACACGCTTCCGCTCACCGGCTGGGTGGCGGGCAGGTTCGCGACGCTGATCGACCCTGAGACCGGCTGGATCGCCTGCCAGAACGTGCCCGTCACCGGCAGACCGAAGCCGCCCGCCACGCCTTGGACGGACAGCACCGACGCGCTGGGCGTGCCCGCGGTGCCGGTCGGGATCGTGCCCCCGCCGCTCGACGGGTTCGTCACCGTCACGAACAACGGCGCTCCGGCCGAGGCGCCCAGGCTAGTGCTGTCGATCTTGACCGCCGGCACCGCCGGGAACGTCACCGAGAACGGGTTCGCCGTCGTGCCCTTCTCGACGCCCGAACTGTCGTAGTTGACGTGGGCGGGGTACTGGACGCCGTTGACGACCGGCGCTTTGGTGGTGACCGGTCCGCCGGTGGTCGTCACGGTGATGTCGGCCGACGCCGCGGAGGCGCAGGCCAGCAGCGCCGCAAGCGCGGCCAAGCGATGAAGCATTGTCGGTCTCCTGGAGGTTAGATCAGGCCGGACGCGAGCGCAGCCGCGGTGCCTTGGGACGTCGAGAGATCGACGTCGCTGCTGCCCGTCCCGCCGGACAGGTCGAGGTTGAGCGACACCGTGAGCGGCTGCTGGTTGATCGTCAGCGGGATCGTCTGGTCGCCCCCGCCCGCGTCCAGGCCGGTGATCATGCCGGTGAGGTAGGTCCGGCGCTGGAGCAGGCCGTTGGCGAGGTCCAGGCGGGTGCGGTAGAGGCTCCAGCGCGACACGCGGCCGGCGGGCAGCTGCGCGGACAGGTCGGGGGTGAGCGCCCACTGGACCTGCCCGCCCGAGACGATCAGCCCCGCGCCCTTGGTCGCCACGAACCCGCCGCCCCGCCAGCCAACTTGCAGGCTGAGCGCGCTATCGGTGAGGTCGACGGCCGCGCCGGCGGACGCGAACGCGAACGTGATCAGCGCGTCGTCGCCGATCGTCAGCGCGAGGTCGAGGGTGGCCGGCTGCATGTCAGCAGCCCGCCGTGATGCCCGACACCGCCATGAACAGCGCGTTGTCGTTCGCATACTCGGTTTGCAGGCCGGTGACCCCGACGCCATCCGCCAGCGGGCGCGCTTCCGCCCACGCGCCGCCCATCACGGCTTCTGCTGCTACGCCCGAGCCGAACGTGAACGTGAGCGGGTTGCCGTCGCCGGCCACGATGTTGCGGGTCGACAGCTTGTCGGTGGCGGTGTCGGCCGAGGTCGCGACCGGCGTCCAGCCGTTGAGCCGCGGCGCGTACAGGCTCACCAGCCCCGCAGCGGCGTCGATTACCAACGCCAGCCACGTGTAGTTGACGCGATCGGCATAGGCCGGGCCCACCGACGATACGAGATCGTAGGAGTAGGCGACCCCGGTCGACTGACGCATGCGCCACACGCGGGCCTGCGGGCGCGAGTAGTTGCCGGCCCCCGCCACGTCCTCAATGATCCCGAGATTGAACCCGCGATCGTTGCTGGACGGAATGGTCGAGCCGAGGATCGCCTCGCTCTTCGTGTTGGTGTTCTGCCATGGCCGGGCGATCATGGTCAGCGTCATGGACATCGCTTCGGGGATGTCGGAGCCGAACGATGAGCTGCCGGTCACCACGTAGCCATTGGTCGTGGCGGCGTAGCCGGCGCCGGTGAGGACACCGCCCCGGCCAGAGGCATCGCCTTGGCTGATGAGCGAGGGATGCAGCCAGAACTTGCGCAGCAGGTTACGGCTTTCGGCGAAGAGCGCATGCTGGAGCGCCGCATTGCCGGAGGAGACGAGCTGGCGAGTGAGCGCGGTTTTCACCTGCGCCATGGGAGTGGCGACCATCGTTGGGCTCCGGTGCTGGTAAGGAAGTCGGACGAGCGCCGAGGATCAGGACTTGGGCGCGCTCTCGAACATCATGCAGTAATTGTCCTCGGGGACAGTCACGGTCGAACCGGCTTGGGTGACGTAGACGGCCAGCGTCTCGTAGTCGCCGTAGCTGTCGCACAGATTCCCGCGCGGCCCGGTCAAGCGACCCGACGCATTGCTGCTATCGCCGGGGCGGCCCGCCGCATAGCGCAGGACGGTGCCGGTCGGCGGTACCGACGAGCAGCTGATCCGCACCCGGTTGCCGGGCAGCACGGTGACGGCGGTGATGATGTCGAGGAGCGTCGCCGCCTCGGTCGGGCCCGAGAAGAGGTCGAACCCCATGTTGTGGGTGGCGGCGACCCAGTCGGTGCGGAACCGGAGCGCATTCACCTTCCCGGCCGCTGCCTGGGCCGGCAGCTGCGGCGGGGTGGCGAAGGTCAGCAGGATGGTGGTGCCCGACCACTGGATCGCGATCGGCCGTACGCAGTCCCAAGGGTCCGCCGCGAAGCCCAGCGCCTGCTTGACCGCCGCCAGAAATGGCCGGACCTGGTAGCGGCCCTTGAGGATGACGCTCGACGGCGAGAGGTGGACGTGGTCGGACGGGTCGAACTCGTGGATATAGCCGGGCGAGTGCAGCTGGAAGGCGCCGGCGACGTGCGCCGCGAGCTGGGCGATGGCGACCTGCGGACGGTAGAAATGCTCGGCGATGTGCGTGCCGAGCTGAGAGGCCGAGATGATCGGGTCGAAGGTCTGGCCGAACGCCTGGCGCACCGCCGCCTTCAGGTTGGCCATCAGCGCGAGCGTCGCGTTGTAATAGGTGAGCTGGTCGGTCGGCAGGCCCTCGTCCTGCTCGCCCTGGTCCCAGCCGAGGAACGGCATGTTTATCGTCTTGTTGAGCGCGAGCGCGTCCGCGGTGGCATAGCCGAGCGCCGCCTTCATCTTCTCAAAGCCGCCATCGCCGCCGGGGCTGAGCTGCGCGATCGCGCGACCGCCCTCGCCGGGCGCGCAGCCGAACATGGCCGTGCCGATCGCGGCATACTGCGTCTGATCGGTGATGCCGAGCAGCCCCATCATGTAGCTGACGAGGGAGTTGATGATCGTGCTCACCTGCGTCTCGGAGTAGCCGCTCGACGGGTCGCGCGCTTCCACGGCGGGCACGAACGACGCCATCTGCGCCGCGGTGAGCTGGGCGGTCCGCATGCCGCCTCCGCTACCGCCAGCGAACATGAGATTGCCGAAGGGCTGCGCGGTGGTGAGCGCCGCGCCGTCGCTGGTGGCGCCGCCGATCGCGTTGCTCTGGCCGTAGCTGGCGAAGCCGCAGATATCCGCGAAGGTGATCGCAGGCACGCTCTGCTTGGCGCGCGCGGCGATGTTCACGGTCGATGGGCTGCTGACGGTGGCGGTCGTGGACGCGGTGACCCGCATGTCCGGATCGACGGTCGCCGTTGCGAGGGCGGGCAGGTTGGTGACCGCCGTCGTGATCAGCGAGTTGGTGATCTCCGCCTCTGCGGCAGTGGCGCGGGCCGTCTCATCCACCTTGGGGTAAGCTCCTCCGACCTCTACGCCCGCTTGGTTTTTCGCCTCGATCGACCGGCCATCGAGGTCGACCACCGCCGAGCTGTAGGAGGGCAGGTTGGTGACGTAGTGCGTGGGGAGCGCAGCGATCTGTGCGGGGATGGCGGCCGCAGCAGCCGTAGCCGTGTTTGCCGCCGCCTGCGCTGCCGCCACGGACGGCGCCGCCGCCGCGACCGCCGCGCCTTCGATCGCCGGCACGGAAATCTGGGCGAAGGTGTCCTGCGATCCGTCGAGCGCCGCACCTGCAACCCGAACCGGCACGAACGCCTGCGGGTAGACGGAGGGATCAGCCGCAGGAGTAGCCTGCGACCAGACGACGTTGCTCATGCAGGAACCCTCGCTTGAGGTCGATCAGGCCATGAAGCGGATCAGCACGGCGCCGTCCGCGCCCGCGCCGCCGATCCCGACGTTCAGCCAAGCGCCGCCGCCACCGGTCCCTGGCGCTTGGCCGGCCACGCCGCCACCCGCGCCGGTTC
>CALMAB010000531.1 GCA_937858325.1 uncultured Acetobacteraceae bacterium | reverse complement strand
CTGCCGCACCTGGCCCGTTCGGGCCGGGGGTGGCTACATCTGGGCGCTTCCGCGCAGCACGGGCACGCAACGGCCGCCCACCCAGGCGCGTATGCCGCCGTCCGCGTCCCGCTCCGCGCCGGCCTGCATCCGGCTGGGGCGGCCCATTTCCACCCCTTGCCGGATGTCGAGCGCAAGGGTGTCGCCGCCGTCCTGGTGCAGCAGCAGGGCCGCCAGCGCCGCCCCGGCGCTGCCGGTCGCCGGGTCCTCGTTGATTCCGTAAAGCGGGGCGAAGGACCGGGCGCGCACGACGTTGGCGTCTCGGGCGTAAAGATACAGCAGGAGATGCCCGGCGTTGCCCGGCCAGCGCGCGGCGGTGGCGCGGAACGCGGCAACGTCCGGCGCGGCGCGTTCCAATGCCTCCGGCGGCACGGCCGCGAACACCGCCGCCGTGCCCACCGACGCGACGGCCGCAGAGGAGACAACCCCGGGCGCCAACCCGGCGCAGGCCGCGAGGTCATCCGGCGCCGGCGCATCGGCCAGGCTCAAGGGCTGCGGCGCGGAAACGCGGCAGCCCGCCACCTGCCCGTCCCTGCGCTCCACCGCAACTTCGACCAACCCGGCTTGTTCCTCGAACCGCAGCATCCCCCCCGGTCCCGGCCCAGCCCGGCCAGGACCCAGGCGGTGCCCACGTTCGGATGCCCGGCAAACGGCAACTCCGTCCGCGGCGTGAAGATCCGCACCCGCGCGGTGTTGGAGGGCGCGTCAGGCGGCAGGACGAAGGCCGTTTCGCTGAGGTTGAACTCGCGCGCCAGCGCCTGCATGGTCCCGGTGTCCAGCCCGGCCGCATCCGGGAACACCGCCAGCGGGTTGCCGCCGAATCGCTGATCGGTGAACACGTCGAGCGTCACGAAGGGATAAGCGGCCATCCAACCTCCAAGGCAAGGCCCGGCGCGCAGCCTGGCCGGGCCAAAGCCTCTGCCCACGGAGGCGGTCTCGTCAAGGAGCGCACAGTGCCGCAGCAGCTCGTGATCGGTTTGATGGGCGGCATGAGCTGGGAAAGCTCGGCCGAGTACTACCGCATCATCAACCAAACGGTCCGGGACCGGCTGGGCGGCTTGCGCTCGGCGCGCTGCCTGATGTGGTCGTTCGACTTCGGCGAGATCGAGGCGCTGCAGCACGCCGGCCGATGGGAGGACGCGGCGGCGCTGCTGGCCGACGCGGCCCGGCGGCTGGAGCGCGGGGGCGCCGACTTCCTCCTGATCTGCACCAACACCATGCACCGGATGGCCGAGCAGGTGCAGGCCGCGGCGCGCATCCCGCTGCTGCACATCGCCGATGCCACGGCGGCGCGGGTGGAGGCCCAAGGGATCAGGCGGGTCGGCCTGCTCGGCACCGCGTTCACCATGGAGCAGGACTTCTACAAGGGGCGGCTGCAACGCGCCGGCCTGCATGTGCTCGTGCCCGACGCTGAGGACCGCGCGGTGGTGCACCGGGTGATCTACGACGAGCTGGTGCAGGGCCGGGTCGAGCCGGCCTCGCGCGACGCCTACCGGGAGGTGATCGCGCGCCTGGCCGGGCGCGGCGCCGAGGCGGTGATCCTGGGCTGCACCGAGATCATGCTGCTGGTCGGGCCGGGCGACAGCCCGGTGCCGATCTTCGACACGACCCGCATCCACGCGGAGGCCGCGGTCGAGCGCGCGCTGTCAGGCCAACGAGGCGCCGGGTAGGCCGGGGACACGGGCCACCCTGCCCCAGGGTCCGCAAAGGCGGCGATCCCGTGGTATAACGGCGCAAACGGCTTCAAGATGGGGATTTCTTGGCAACGATCGTGACCGGGGCGGCGGGGTTCATCGGTTATCACGTCTGCCGCGCGTTGCTGGCCCGGGGCGGGGCGGTCGTGGGCATCGACAACCTGACGGACTACTACGACGTGCGATTGAAGGAGGCGCGGCTGGCGCAACTGACGCCGCAGAAAGCCTTCCGCTTCGAGCGCATCGACATCGCCGACAAGGCCGCGATGCTCGCGCTGTTCGACCGGGAGCGGCAGGCCATCCAAGTGGTGCACCTGGCGGCGCAGGCCGGGGTTCGCCATTCCCTGGTTGACCCTTACGCTTATGTCTCATCGAACGTCATGGGCCACGTCACCGTGCTGGAAGCGGCGCGACGGCTCCCCCGGTTGCAGCACCTGGTTTACGCCAGCTCGTCCTCCGTTTACGGCGGCAACACCAAGCTGCCGTTCGCCGAAAGCGACCCGGTTGACGCGCCCGTGTCGCTTTACGCGGCGACCAAGCGGTCCGACGAGCTGGTCAGCCATGCCTATGGTCACCTTTACGGCCTGCCGCAGACCGGGCTGCGGTTCTTCACGGTGTATGGGCCGTGGGGCCGCCCCGACATGGCCTATTTCAAGTTCGCCGAGGCGATCAGCCGGGGGGAACCGATCACCTTGTATGACAACGGGGCGCTGCGGCGGGATTTCACCTACATCGACGACATCGTGGCCGGCACCCTGGCGTGCCTCGACCGCGCGCCCGCGCCGGGCGACGCGCCCAAGCTGTTCAACATCGGCAACAACCGCGGGGAGCCGGTGTCCGAGCTGGTGCGGCTGCTGGAGCAAAGCCTGGGCCGCCCCGCGATCCTGCGGTCCGAACCCCGACCCGCCGTCGATGTCGCCGAGACCTGGGCCGACCTTTCGGCCATTGAGAAGCATGTGGGCTACCGGCCGGCAGTGCCGCTCGCACTCGGGGTGCCGCGCTTCGTGGACTGGTTCGTGAAATTCCGCGCGAGGTGAACGGGGTTTGCCGTGGAGGCACGCAGGGATTGCCCGGTGTTCTCGTGGAAAGGGCACGATAGTTCGAATGCGGTTGCTCCTGGCGCTCCTGCTAGCGGCTGCAGCCTTGCGGCGCGACGATCCGCGTACCCACCCGCCCGGCGCTGCTGGCGAGAACTGGTCTGAAACTGAACGACCCTCGGCAACGAAGTAGGTTTCTAGGGCGGCCCTATCCATTCCAAGATGCGCGTTGCTGCCGCTTCGGCGGACAGGTGCGTGACATCGATGGTCATGGCATCCGCCCTTTGTGGCCTGAGCAGTTCGTAGCGGTCCCGCATGTGCAGGAGAATATCTGGCCGGGTCAGCTTGCGGTGCTCGGCACGGCTTGGCGTCTGCAGGCGCCGTATGTTCTCTTCTGGCGTGATCTCCAGCCGGACCGACAGCAAGCGTGCGCCTCGCCGCGTCGCCAGATCCTGGAACTGGTTGAAGAGCGCGGCTCCTGCTGTGTCGTCGGCCAACGGATCGATCAGGATGAGCGCCATGCCAGGCGCCAGCTTCGCCGCGTGGTCCATAACCAGGGATCGCACGGCCTCACGCAGAGCGGCGTGGAGTGGGTCATCCCGCTCGAATAGCGCTTCCGCCGGGTTGAGCATGACGTGGACGTCCAACAGCCGCGCGCCGCTTTTGGCAGCGAGCACGGCGCCGACCGTGCGCTTGCCGCTTCCAGGCCAGCCGTTGAGGTGGACGATGCAGTTCATGCGGCTCGGCCCGCGGCGTTTGACCCCGAGACGGACATGCTCACGCGTGGGAGACCGCATGGAGGTAGCTGAGCAGCGCATCCCTGAACGGCGGCAGGCTTTTGTAGGCGGCCATGGCTGGGGGCAAAGCGTGGAGCGCCGCGGCCAGGCGGGCTGCCGCGCCGGGCTGCGCCAGCACGCGGGCGAGCTTATAGCTGTGCACGCGGATGGTGAACAGCACGAAGCCGCTGCTTGGCAGCTGGCTCAACGTTTGCCGCTCGACCCGCAGGAACAGGCGCGACGCCGCGTTGGCGGCGGTGATGGCGGGGTCATGCTCGGTGCGGTGCTTGCCTTCGATCTGGAACAGCGCCGGGTCGTCCGTAACCGACCAGTTCAGCCGCTCGGCGAGCTTGCCGGGCTTGAGGTGGCGCATGAAGC
>CALMAB010000530.1 GCA_937858325.1 uncultured Acetobacteraceae bacterium | reverse complement strand
TGCCCGCGTTGTTGACCAGGATGTCGAGCCGCCCGTGCCGCTCCGCGATCCCGGCAAAAGCGGCGGACACGCTGCCGGGGTCCGCCACGTCCAGGTGCAACGCTTCGGTTTTGTGTCCCGACTTCGCTGCCACCTCGGCCGCCGCCTGCGCCCGCTCATGCACGACATCGCTGAACACCGCCGTGGCGCCGTGCTCCGCAAACAATGTGGCGATTGCCTGGCCGATGCCCTGGCCCGATCCGGTGACGAGGGCCACGCGCCCGTCCAGCGCCATCGGCTTCATGCGAGCGCCCCCAGGATATCGGCCTCGTCCTGCCCCAGCGCGGGCGCCTGCCGGCGGATGGCGCCCGGGGTGCGCGACAAGCGGGGAAACGGCGCGTGCATCGGCAGCGTCCCGGTGTCGGCGTCGGGCGCCTCGACCAGCACGCCGCGTCCGCGCACGTGGGGGTCGGCGGCAAAGTCCGCCGGGTCGTAAACCGGGCCGACGGTGACGTGCGCCCGCTCGAAGAAGGCCAGGGCGTCGGACAGGGACAGCCGGCCGATAAACGCGCCGACCACCCGGTCCACCTCCACCACGTTGTCCAGCCGGGCGGCGTTGGTGGAGAAGCGCGGGTCGGACGCCATGTCGGCGCGGCCAATCGCGGCGAACAAGCGGAAGGCCATGTCCTGGGTGGACGCGGACAAGGCCACCCATTCGCCGTCCGCGGTCAGGTAAACGTTGCGCGGCGCGGTGATGCTGACCCGGTTGCCGGTGCGGGACGGCACCCGGCCGAACAGGCGGTGGATCGCCGCGTCGGGGCCGAGCATCGCGTGCAGCGGCTCCAGCAGGGACAGGTCGATCACCTGGCCGGCGCCGCCGGGCTGCTCCGCCACGCGCAGCGCCATCACCGCGGCGAAGGCGCCGGACAGCCCGGCCACCATGTCGGCCAGCGCCATGTTGGGCAGGGCGGGCGGCTTGTCGGCGAAGCCGTTCTTCGCCGCGAAGCCGCTCATGGCCTCGACCAAGGAGCCGAAGCCGGGGCGGGCGGCATAAGGGCCGGTCTGGCCGAAACCGCTGACGCGCACGATCACCAGCTTCGGGTTCAGCGCCAGCAGCGCGTCGGGGCCGAACCCGGCGGTTTCCATGGTGCCGGGCCGGAAGCCCTCGATCAGCACCTGGGCCGTGGGCACCAGGGCGGTCAGGCGGCGCTTGCCCTCGGGGTCGCGCAGGTCCACGCGGATCGAGCGCTTGTTGCGGCCATACACCTTCCACCAGGCGGAGACGCCCTCCTCCTGCCAGTCGCGCAGCGGGTCGCCCTTGTCGGGTTCGAGCTTGATCACCTCCGCGCCGAAATCCGCGAGCTGCAGGCTGAGCATGTTGCCGGCCACCAGGCGGGACAGGTCGAGCACCCGGACCCCGGCCAGCGGTCCGGCATCGGAGGTTGCTTGGGACGATGCTTGCGTCATGCCGTTCCTGCGCAGCCGCGCAGCTCCTGGGTGAAAACGTCGATGCCCCACAATCTGCCCCCTTTTTCGGGCTACCTCCAAACGCCGGTGGCAAGCCAAACGGCCATTCCAACACATCCGGTGCGAAAATTAGGTAGGAGCCGAACTTGCAGCGCGCGAAGAAATCAACATCCTGGCGGGGTCGGCTATGCAAACCGTCGCGTCACTACTATGGAGAAGTCGCCATGCGTATCACTGCCCTGCTGTTCCTGTTCCTGCTTGCCGCGGCCGGGTGCGCCGAGGAGTCCAAGGCACCGCCGGTGTCGGTGTCGTCAGGCGGCTCGATGAAGGAGCCTGAGCCGGCCAACAGCCTGCCGCTCGGCTCGGCGGTGGACGAGCCGCTCACGGGCCGGGCGGGCAACGTCGGCACCACACAGGTCGGTCCGTCCCGAACCAGGACCGGCTCGGGAACGCCAAGCCGCGGCTACTAGCGCCGCAGTCGCGCATTCCAAGTCGTCACTAGTCGGCCGCCTCCGTGACGGCCGGGGCGTAGCGCGTCTCCATCGCCCGGCGCGCCTCCGCGGCGGGGCCGGACAAGGCTTCCACGTCGGCGTAGCGCAGCACCGCTCCTTCCGGCACGTCGCGCAGCAGGCGCACGCGATGGGCGAGGCCGATTGGCAGCGCGCCGGCCGCAAGGCTCGTCCGCGCGGGGGTCAGCCGGCCCCATACGGTGTAGCCGCCTTCCCCGTCCAGCATTTCACCCGCACGCAGCGCGCGCTTTGCCACGGCGGCCACGTCGCCGCGGAACGCCCGGGGCTGACCGGTCGCCTCGCCGCGCAGCGCCGCCGACAGCACGGACACGTTCAGCTCCAGCCCGATCAGGTGGTAGGGCTTGTACATCGCGGCGTATCGCCCGCTCGCGTCGGTTCGCAACCCGTACTGGCGGAAGCAGGCGGCGGCGTAGTCGTTCGGCGCCTCGAACACGGCGTAAACGCCCCAACGCAGGTCGCGCGCCACCGGCCGCCCGTCGCGCTCCAGCGAGGACACGACCTCCACCATCCCCGCCCGCTCCAGCACGCCGCCCTCCGCGCGCGGGCGCAAGACGTGCGGCAGGTCGTCGGCGCCGCACGGTGGGAACAGCAGCCCGCCTTCCGGCACGTCCAGCTCGCAGGCGTTGGCGATGGCCGCCATCTCGATGGCCGACTTGGTGCCGTCGAGAAAGGAGTTGAACATCTGCGGGTTCATCCCCGCCGCCTGCGCCTCCGCCGCGCTCAGGCCGTAGTGACCCCACACGTCGTCGGGCGTGACGCCGTGGTACAGGGGCAAGTACTTGGTGCCTTTGCCGGCCGCAACCACGCGGAAGCCGCAGGACCGCGCCCAATCCACCAACTCGGCCGTGAGCGCCGGCTGGTCGCCATAGGCCAGCGAGTACACGGTCCCGGCCCGGCGCGCTTCCTCCGCCAGCAGCGGGCCGCACAGCGCGTCGGCCTCGACGTTCACCATGACGACGTGCTTGCCCGCGGCAAAGGCGGCGCGGGCGTGGACGATGCCGGCCGCCGGGTTGCCGGTCGCCTCAATCACCACCTCCACATCGTCGCCCGCGATGGCCGCGGGCGCGTCGTCGGTGAAGCGCGTGGCCGCGACCCGCGCCTCATCCCAGCCGACGGCCCGGCACGCGGCACGCCCGCGCTCCGGGTCCAGATCGACAACCGTGGCAACCTCCAGCCCCGGCGTGGTCGGCACCTGGGACAGGAACATGGAGCCGAACTTGCCGGCGCCGACCAGGACCACCCGGATGGGGCGGCCCGCGGCAGCACGCGCCGCTAGGAGGTGATGGAGGTTCAAGGCCCCCTACTCCGCGGCAGCCGCCATGCCGGAACTCCGGGCATAGCGCAGGAGCGCGTCGTCCTCCACCGGCTGGATCGGCGTGAAGTCCTGGTGCGCGATGAACTCGGGCCGTGTCGGCTTCTGGATGGCGTTGGAGACCGCGTTGAGCGTGAGATACACGATCTTGCGCGGGTAGGGCGTGATGTTGCCGGCGGAGCCGTGCACCAGGTTGCCGTGGAACATCAACATGCCGCCGGGCTTGCCGGTGGGCGCGACGATGCCGCCCTTCTCCACCAGCCGCGTCACCGTGTCGTTGTCCAGCGTCCACAGCGGGTAGGAGGTGGTTTCAAGGTCGTGCCCGGCCTCCAGGTTGCCTTCCTTTTGACTGCGCGGCACCAAGAGGAGCGGGCCGTTGATCGGCATCACCTCGTCAAGGAACACCGCGATGTTCATCGCCCGCGGCTCCGGCATGCCGTCGTCGCGCCGCCAGGTGCCGTAGTCCTGATGCCATTGCCACACCTCGCCGGTGAAGGCGGACTTCGCGTTGATCTTGAACTGGTGCATGTAAACCGGCTCGCCGAAGATCTGCTCGATGGGCTGGATCATGCGGGGGTGGGCACCCAACAGGCGGAACGCCTCGTTGAAGGTGTGGGCGGCAAAGGCGGTGCGGGGGGCGCCGTTCTTCTCGCGCCAAACCTCCGGGCGGTGCTCCCTGTAAACCGCCTCGGCCTCGCGCCGCATCACCGCCACCTCCTCGGGCGAGAACAGTTCCGGCAGGAACAGCCAGCCGTCTTCATGGAACTGGGCGATCTGTTCGTTGGTCAGCATGGTTGCGTCTCCCTGTTTGATGTTTCACGCGGCCTGGGCGACGCCGCCCAGCCGTTCCTCGGTTTTGCGCCCGGCGCCGAGCGCGTGCTCACGCGCCGCCCGTTCCGCCCCGTCGCCATCGCCGTCCAGCACGGAGGCGGCGATGGCGGCATGTTCCGCCCAGGCGCTGGCGCGGTAGTCGAGCGCCGCCATCACGGTCGCCATCGAGCGCCGCAGGTGCGCCCAGTGCGGCGCGACCATCTCCGCGAAGGCCGGGTTGCCGGACAGGCGGTAAAGTGCCTGGTGGAACTCCACATCC
>CALMAB010000529.1:6977-16286 GCA_937858325.1 uncultured Acetobacteraceae bacterium | reverse complement strand
GACGGGGATGAGGCGAGGGGCGGACCACCAGGGGCGGGTCCACGGCCCAGCGTGGACGTTCGCAAAGGAGCTGCGGACGCGCAGCCGTGGTTCGCGCCGCCCGCCTTCTCCATCTCCTGTCCACCACGTCGGGCGGACGCCAGGCAGGTTTCGGGCGTCCGGAACCGTGGCCTTTGCGCCGGACCGTTGCCGACCGGTTCAGCCCAGGAACGCGGTCGAGATGATCGGCGCCGCCGCCACGATGCCGAGCCCGACCAGGAGCGCCACGAGGTAGGGGATCAAGGGTCTGATCCCCAGCTCCGGCTCGACGTTTCCGATGGCGCAGGCCGACCAGTAGCCGAGCCCGAACGGCGGGATGAACAGCCCGACGCCCATGGAAAGCACGGCGACGATGGCATAGTGCACCGGATCGATGCCGGTCCTGGCCGCCGTGGGGAACAGGAGCGGCGCGAAGATGAGGATGGCGGGCACGCCCTCCAGCAGGCTGCCCAGGACGATGAAGAAGACCACGGACATGGCCATGAAGCCGGCGCCGCCGCCGGGGATGCGTACGACCAGCTCGAAGATGTCCTGTGACAGGCCGGACTGCGTCAGCGCCCACGCCATTGCGGTTGCCGCGCCGATGATGAACAGGATCGCGCCCGAAAGCGTCGCCGTGTCGACCAGCATCGCCGGCAACCTGCGCCAAGGGAACGGGCGATACAGCGTCAGCCCCGCCAGCATGGTGTAGGCGATGCCGATGCTGGACACCTCCGTGGCCGTCGCGATCCCTTCGACGACCGCCGTCCGTACGAGAACTGGCAGCGCGAGTCCGGGTAGGGCGAACATGGCCGCGGACCACAACGCCCGGGCGGACACGGGCGGCGTGTCGGCGGGCGCCGCCCCGCGGCTGCGGAACCAAACGGCAAGGCACAGGCAAGCGGCCAGCAGCAAGGACGGCAGCAGGCCGGCCGTGAACAAGGCGGCGATGGACACTCCAGCCGCCACGCCGGTGGTGATGAGCACGAGGCTGGGCGGGATTGCCTCAGACATGGCGCCTGAAGAGGCGAGCAGGGCCACCAGTTCCCCGGGCCGGGCGCCACGGCGCTTCATCTCAGGGAACAGCGCCGGCCCAACTGCGGCCATGTCGGCAATCTTGGATCCCGAAATCCCCGAAACGATGAACATCGCGGCGACGAGGACGTAGGACAGCCCGCCACGCACCCGGCCGAGGAACGCGACCAGCAGTGCTACGATCGCCGCCGCCAGGCGCGTCTCCTCCATCAGCCGCCCGAGGAACACAAAAAGGGGCACAGCTATGAGAACGTAGTGGGAGATGCCCTCGTCGAGGCGGCCGACCACGACCGAAAGCGGGATGTCGGTGCAGAAGGCCAAGTACGACATGGTGGCCACGGCGAAGGAAAGGCCGATCGGGACGGCCAGCGTGAGGCACGCCCCGAGGATCACGACGAAGAACGGGACCAGGTTCCCGTTATCCATGTCAGCGAGGGCGGGTGACAGCCACCAGAGCAAGGCCATGACGGCCGCGACGAGGACGGCGGCCGGCCACGCGGCCGGGTCGGCGGCCAGACGCAGGGCCGCGAGCAACGCGAGCATCCCGAAGCCCAGGGGCAACGCCGCCGCGCGCCAGGCCCCGTGGATCGCCAGTGGCGACGAGGTGAGGTCGGCCTGAGCAACGGCGTAGTCCAGGCTGAACGCGGCGAGGGCGAGGAACCCCGCGAACGCGACGGATTTCGAGACCGCCTCCGCCACACCCCCCACGCGCGGGACGCCCAACAGCAGCAGCAGGATGCGCATGTGCTTGCGGCTGCAATCGGCAAGGACGACGCTCGCCATCGCGAACCAGAGAAAGACCGTGGCGGCGACCTCGTCGGCCCAGCCCAGCGGGCGGCCGAACAGGAAGCGGGCTATGACCTCGGCCAGGAGCACGAGGCACTCGACGGCCAGCAGCGAGGTCGCGACGAAAGCGCTGGCCCGGCGCAGCCCGGCCTCGACCCACGTGGCCGACCGCAGGACGAGCCCGGACAGGGAAACGGCGCCGGGGCCGTGGGCGGCTAGGCTCGCCCGTCCTGCCCCGGAGGCGCGAGGGTCAGGCGATGGCGCCAGTGTACTTCTCCATCTCGCGCCATACGTCGCCGCCGAAGGTTGCTTTCCAGTCGGCATAGAACGACGTGGCCTTCAACCTGCTGCGGAACAGGCCGCGGTCCACCTCGGTGACAGTGAGGCCGAGTGCCTGGACCCGGCGGGAGTACCCGGCATCGAACCCTTCGACATCCGCGCGCTGGTCCACCCCAGCCTGATTGAGGTGCTTCTCGATGAGTTGGCGTTCCGGCGCGCCGATCCGGTCCCACGACCGCTTGTTGGCCAGCATCCAGGGGCCGTCCCACATGTGCGAGGTGAGGAAAACGTGCTTCTGGACCTCGTGGATCTTGAAATCGTCCATCGCCTGCATCGGCAGGTCGGTGCCGTCCACCAAGCCTGTTCGCAGGGCAGAGTAGAGTTCGGAAATCTGGACCGTCGTCGGCGATGCCCTCAAGGCCTGGAAGATCGATGACCAAAGCGGACCCGACGGCACCCTGATCTTGAACCCGGCCAAGTCGTCGGGGACCCTGATGCTCCTGCCCCCCGATGTCATCTGACGAAACCCGAAGCTCCATATCCGCTCGAAGCCGTACAGGTTGACCCTCTCAAGCCGCTCGCGGACGGAGGCGCCGAGCCCGCCATCCATCGCGCGCCAGACTTGGTCGTAGGAGTCGAACGCGAAGCCCACGCCGCTGATGGATGCCTGCGGAACAAGCGTCGACAGGATGATCGTGGACACCGAGAAAAGGTCCACGGCACCGGCTCGGAGCTGGTTCAGCACGTCGGGCTCGGTCCCGAGCTGGCTGTTGGGAAACAGGGTGATCGTGATCTGCCCGCCCGACTCCTGCTCGATCCGCTTGGCCGCCTCCGTCGCCCGGATGACGATTGCGCTGTTCGTGCCGGCTGCCGTCGCGAGCTTGAGGCGCAGCCGCGTCGCGGCGCGGGCGATCCATGGGCGCGCAAGGACCGCCGTGGCTCCAGCGGCAAGTATGCCCCGGCGGCCGTATTGGTCAGGCATGACTTTCCTCCCTTGTGCGGTCCCGGAGGGTCCGGCTCAGTTGCTCTCGTTCATGTGCCGGGCAGCGAGGTAGCCGAACGTCATGGCGGAACCGAGAGAAAACCCGGCTTGGTAGCCGATGCCGTATTCCGTGTGCGCGGCGGCGTTGCCGACGGCATAGAGCCCCGGGATCGGCAGCCCGCGCTGATGGACGACCTGGGCGTTCGCGTCCGTCAGCAGGCCGTTGGACACGAAGGCGCTGGGGTGCAGCTCAATCCCGTAGAAGGGCGGCACGCGCAGGGTGCCCAGTCGCGGGTTGGGAAGCTGCTCCTCTTCACCCTTGTCCATCCACGGCTTGGCCGAGGCGAGGGTCCAGGACGCCGCGCCGCGCTTGAAATCCTCGTCCACCCCGGCGCGGGCGAAACCGTTGAAGCGATCAACCGTGGCGGCCAGGCCCGCCCCGTCGATCCCCAGCAGACCGGCCAGCTCCTCCACCGATCCGGCGCGCGCGACCCACTCAGGTATGGGCGTCCTTGGCGGCCGGTAGGCGAAGGAGAAGGCATCGGCGTATTGCTGGTCGAAGATCAGGAAGCACGGCAGGTTGGGATGACGGCGCGTCTTCATGTCGTACTCGCGCAGCCGCGGCACCAAGTCCTGGAAGTAGGCTTCATCGCCGAACCGCCTGCCGTCGCGGTTCACGACGATGGTATGGGGGCAAAGCATCTCGCAGATGCTTGCTTGCCGGAACAGGATGTTGTCCCCGGGACGTTCCTTGGGGACGTGGAAACCCAGGAAGATGGAGAAGTTGTTGTGGATGGTGCGGGTCTGCGCGCCGACCTCGCCGGCCATGACCAGATGGTCGCCCGTGAGCGTGTCCGGGAACTGCGTCAGCCAGCCGGGAAGCCCTTCGAGGTGCTCCGCCATCTCGTGGTTCGAGTCGTAGCCGCCCGTGGTGAGGATGACGCCCTTGCGTGCGAGGATCTGCCCACCGTTTTGCAGTTCGACGCCTGCGATCCGGCCATCGGTCCTCAGCAGCCTCGACGCCCCGGCATCCACCCTGATCTCCGCTCCGCGCGACAACAGCTCGCGCACGAACTGCACAACGACGGCCGTGCCGCGGCCGAGGATGCCTTGGCGGCGCCGCTCGTTGATGATCTGCCAGTCCCAGTTGTCCGGATCCGTGATGCCGCCCCAGGAGATCACCTCCTCGACGGTCATCTCCACCGGCTGGTCGCGCGGGATGAACACCTTGTCGCGCCAGGCGCCGGCGTCGGCGATGGGCGTCAGGTCGGGGTCGAGGTGCCGCCCGCTGGACCGCGCGCCCGGGCCGACGTCCCAGTAATGGTCGGTGAGGCCCCGTGTGATGTGCAGCCGGATGCCGCACCGCTCGAAGAACCTCAGCGCCTCGGGCGCGCGTTCGGCGTAGGCGGTCAGCTTGGCTTCGTCGGAGTACCCGCCCGCAACAAACCGGATGTAGGTCTTGACCTGTTCGAGGTCGTCGGCCTCGCCCTCCTGTTCGGCCATGTGATTGTTGCCGATCCAGAACCCGCCGTAGGAGAGGCAGGTTCCTCCCCCGAGCTTTCCGGCCTTCTCCAAGAGAAGCACCCGCTGTCCCAGCTCCGTCGCGGCGAGCGCCGAAGACAGGCCGGATATGCCCGACCCGACCACGATCGTGTCGTACGCCTCGCCTCGTTCCCTGGACATCGCACTCCCTCGCGCCCGCCAACTTCGTGTGACTTCAGGGCTTGCCCGCGATTATGTCCGAGAGCTGGCAGAGGAATAGGGATGAATACGGAAAAGATTATTTCGCGGAACGTGGATGGCGGAGTGCATGCGGAGGCACGTCGCCAACCGTCGACGGCCCCGGGCACGGCGGCTCCCTCCGCCGGACGCGGGGGCGGGCGGAGCGGCGACAAGCTCGTGCGCGTGTGTCACGCCTTCCTCCGGCGGCTCCGTCGCGCCAAATCGGAGGTGAGCGCCCCGTCCGCCGGGACCTCGCGCAATCCTGCCACGGCCTTGGCCAGCGGGCACCGGCGCAATTGGATAGTCAGACTTCGACGTTCGGGAGCCGTGACCGGTGCGCGCCGCCTGAATTCGGGCCACACCGGAAACATACTATTCGAACAACAATCCTTGCTGAACGACAGCGCCGCTTCCTAAGCCATCCCAGTACGTCGGCAGCAGTACGAAGCCGAGGGAGAAGACGGCCATGGACATCATCGAGAGGCATGACCCTGTTCTGGCAACGCCAGCCGGCATGTCACCGGAGGAATGGCAGGCCCGGTGCGACCTCGCGGCCTGCTACCAGCTCGTCGACCTGTTCGGGATGAGCGACATGACGGCGAGCCACACCTCGGCTGCCGTGCCCGGCTCGGAGCACTTCCTGCTCTCGTCGCCGCACCCCCATTCGGCCTGGCAGCGGTCGCGATGGACCTGAACGGTCGTCATTCCGACCGCACGGGGGAACGGCGGATGCACCTGGCGGGCGCGCTGCTGGTCGGGGCGGTGCGCCTGGGTATCAGTGGCCTGGTGGCGAGCACGGTCATCTCGTTCGTGTTCTTCTGCATGGCGGTGATGGGGATCTGGAGCGCAATCGGAGTGTTCTGGGCGGTGCCCGCTGCCATCCTGCGGGGCAAGGCCGCCGCCAGCGGGCTCGCGCTTATCAACGCGGTCGGCAGCGTCGGCGCCTTCGTGGGTCCCTATGCCGTCGGGATCGTGCGGTCCTGGACACCCGACTTCACGGCGGCCCTGCTGCTGATGGCGGCCGGCGTCCTTGTCGCTGCCGTCTTGTCGCTGCTCCTGAAACGGCAGGAAGGCTTGGCGCGTGCGGGCACGGCGGCAGCCGCAGGCACGCACTTGCCGGTCCAGACGCCGTGACGCAGCCTTGACGTCGGCCAACCCTGCTGGTGATGGCGGCGCATGACGGCGGATCGTGGCACACCTCCCAAGCGAACGCCCGCGGTTTGCAGGGGCAGCGGTTACGCGCCTGCCGACATGAGGGCCTGCGACCTGCTCGCGCAGGCGGAAAGCGGCCTTGCCTCCACCACCGGCCATCCCGCCGGCCCCGGCCGGGTCGGCGTGTCCGTGCGCGACATCGCCTGCAGCACGTCGGCCCACGCCACGGTGCTGGAAGCGCCGATCGCCCGTTCCGTGACCGGCCGGCGCGTGGCGTGGCCATCAGCCTGTTCGACGACGTGGCCGACTGGATGAACGTGCCGCTGCCGTGTTCCGAGCGACCGGCCGCTTGCCCGGCCAGATGGGGCTGGCGCACCCTTCCATCTGCTCGCACGGCGCGTTCCTGCTGGCAGGTGGCGGCCTGGTGCTGATTTCATGTCGCGCCTCCCGCCCTTCATGACGGAGCGGTGCCCCGGCTCGGACCCGTGCCCGGCGTCGGCGAGCACAGCGCCGCCGTCCGGCGGGAGTTCGCGCCCGGGTGACGTCCCGGCCTTCTGCCCCATTCCTCCGGAGTTTGAGACCATGACCATCACAGCCGACCTGTCCTCGTTCGTGTCGTCCTGCACCGCGGCGTCGCTGCCGCCGGAGGTCGTACGGCGCACGTCGCTGCTGGTCCTGGATCTCGCCGGCAACGCCATCCGCGCCCGGCACGACGCCGAAAGCACGCCCGCGCTGCTGGCCGCAGTCCGCGCGCTCGGCCTCGCCGCCGGGCCGGCGCGCGTGTTCGCCGACCCGGCAGGGTATGCTCCCGCTGGGTCGGCGCTGGTGAACGCCACGCTCGGGCACTCGCTCGACTTCGACGACACCCATGCGGCGGCCGTGGTCCACCCAGGGGCGCCGGTCATCCCGGCAGCGCTGACCGCGGCGGAGATGGTGGGTGCGTCGGGAGAGGAAGCCCTGGCGGGCATCGTCGCGGGCTACGAGGTGGCGCTGCGCCTTGCGCTGGCGTTGCCGGCGGGCGCGCATTACGACTGCGGGTTCCACCCCAGCGCCACGTGCGGCGCGTTCGGAGCCGCCGCCGCCGCCGCGCGCGTGTTCCGGCTCGACGCGGCCGGCGTCATGTCCGCCCTCGGGATCGCACTCAGCCAGTCCGCCGGCAGCCTGCAGTTCCTGGCCAACAGAGCCTGGACCAAGCGCTTCCAGGTGGGCTGGGCCGGAATGGCCGGGCTGACCGCTGCGACCCTGGCCCGCGAGGGCTTCAAGGGCGCCGCCGACCCGATCGAGGGCCGCCACGGCTTCCTGCGCTCCTACGCGCCCGACCCGGCGCCGGAACGGGTCACGGCCGAACTGGGCCGGACGTTCGAGCTGATGGCAACCGGGGTGAAGCCGTATCCGTCGTGCCGCTGGGGGCACGCCGGCATCGACGCCGCGCTGGCGATCCGGGCCGAGGAGGGGCTGCGGCCGGAGGAGGTCGAGAAGGCCGTGCTGGGGGTCTCGCGCGCCGGGCTGCTGCTGATCGGCGAGCCGGCGGCGCGCAAGGCCGACCCGCGCAACGTGGTCGATGGCCAGTTCAGCGGCCCGTTCGTCATCGCGGCGGCCCTGGCGACGGGCGCGGTGGGGTGGGACAGCTACCGCCTGCTGGACGATACGTTTGTTCGCGGCCTGATGGCCAGGGTGTCGTGCGAGAACGACCCGGCGATCGAGGCCGAGTTCCCCGCCAACATGTCCGGGCGGCTCAGGGTCTGGGCGCGCGGGCGTGTGTTCGACAGGACGGTCGTGGTCCCGCGCGGGGAGCCGTCCAACTTCCCGGACGAGGCCGAGCTGCGCGCCAAGTTCACGGCGCTGGCCGACCCTGTTCTCGGCGCCTCCGCCTCCGCCGCGCTCGCCCGTGACATCCTCCAACTGCCGCGCCTGCCGCAAGCGGCGGTCGTGCTGCACGCAGCCGCCGCTCCCGTCCAGTCCGCCGCTTGAAAGGCCCTGCCATGAACGACGCACCGATCCGACATGACAGCCAGGCTCAGTACGCCCCCGTCCGCGAGGAGGTGGCAAAGCTGTGCGCCGGCTTTCCCGGGGAGTACTGGCGCAAGCTGGACGAGACGCGCGCCTACCCGACGGAGTTCGTCCGGGCGCTGACGGAAAGCGGCTACCTGGCGGCGCTGATCCCGGAGGAATACGGCGGCGCCGGCCTGCCGCTCTCGGGCGCGGCCGCCATCCTGGAGGAGATCCAGCGCCAGGGCTGCAACGGCGGCGCGTGCCACGCGCAGATGTACACGATGGGCACGGTCCTGCGCCACGGCTCGCCGGCGCAGAAGCAGGAGTACCTGCCGAAGATCGCCTCGGGCGAGCTGCGCCTGCAAGCCTTCGGTGTCACGGAGCCGACCAGCGGCACGGACACGACCTCCTTGCGCACGACGGCCCGGCGCATCGGCAACGACCGCTACGTGGTCAACGGCCAGAAGATCTGGACGTCCCGCGCCGAGCACAGCGACCTGATGCTGCTGCTGGCGCGTACGACGCCGCCCGGGGAGGTCGCGAAGAAAGGGGAGGTCGCGAAGAAAACGGAGGGGCTCAGCACCTTCATCGTGGACATGCGCAAGGTGCGCGGCCTGACGATCCGGCCGATCCGCACCATGATGAACCACAACTCGTGCGAGGTGTTCTTCGACAACATGGAAATCCCGGCCGACAGCCTGGTCGGGGAGGAAGGGAAAGGGTTTCGCCACATCCTGTCCGGCATGAACGCCGAGCGCATCCTGATCGCGGCGGAATGCGTGGGCGATGCCAAGTGGTTCACCGAGCGGTCGGTCGCCCATGCAAAGGAGCGTGCGGTGTTCGGCCGGCCCATCGGGCAAAACCAGGGCGTCCAGTTCCCGGTCGCCCGCGCCTACGCCAACATGCGCGCGGCCGAGCTGATGGTGCATGAGGCGCTGCGGCTATACGAGGCCGGGCAGAACCCGGGCGCGGAGGCCAACATGGCCAAGCTGCTGGCGGCCGACGCGTCGAACGAGGCGGCCAACGCCTGCATCCAGACCCACGGCGGGTTCGGGTTCGCCGAGGAGTACGATGTGGAGCGCAAGTTCCGCGAAACCCGGCTCTACCAAGTGGCGCCCATCAGCACCAACCTGATCCTGAGCTACCTGGCCGAGCACGTGCTCGGCCTGCCCCGGTCCTACTAGTCCGCGGTCGTCCTGACTGGAACAGTCAAGACGTGAATCGCCGGACCAGAGAGTGCTAGATCCGTGTCGCCCAGAAACAGTAAAGGCTACACGGATAAAGGGGCCCGCAACATTCAGAGCGGATTGGACCGGCCACATCTACCCAACTGGACCCGCCCC
>CALMAB010000529.1:0-6967 GCA_937858325.1 uncultured Acetobacteraceae bacterium | reverse complement strand
CCGGGGTGGGCTTGCAGGCAACTGTAAGGAGTGGAACCGCCGGACCAGTGTGTGATATATCGGGGGCGCCCTGCCACTGTCAGGGCTACACGGATCTAGGGGCCAGCACCGTGAGCGACGGATTGGACGTGCCACTGCTCCGCTCCTGGACCGGCCGCGGGGCGGAAGCCGTGGAAATCGTCACCCCGCGCACGGAGGAGGGCGATCCCGGCCTGATCGTGCGCGGCCCCATGCAGGCCACGCTGCTGCTCGACATGGCGGCCCGGTTCCGCACCGACGCGTGGGCGCGGTTCAGTTACTGCGGGCTGTCCTCCATGATCGCCGGCCAGACCTTTGCCGTGCATGGCCGCGACCGTGCCGTCTGGCTGACGCGGACCTACGCCGACATCGGGCGGAGCGCGTCGCGGGCGGGCGTGCCGACCGTGATCCCGAGCCGCCGCCCGGGCTCGTTGACCGCGGAGATCACGCCATCGCGGTACGTGCTCATCGCATCGCCGATGCGGGCGGAGAACGCCGAAACGGACGCGGCCGGCATGCCGCGGGCGCCGCAGATGCCCAGCGCCTCGATGCCGGTGTCGTTCTTCGCCATTCCGGCGTCGTTGGCGATCCAGCCTTTCACGTTCCACCGGAACGCGTGCTCCGCGGCGACCCGCGCCGAGTGCGTCCCGAGGGCGAACACGTCGTTCGGGTAGGTGTCGGGGAGGTCGAGCAGCCAGACCCTGGCAAGGATTCGCCCCGATGACCCTCGGCCCAATTCATGGAGGCCCAGGTCGACGTCGACCTCCTGCGTGACCGGCCGCCCCGGTTGGGCCGCCGGCAGCAGGTCGGCCGCTTTCCGGGCAGGCTGGCCGATGGCGACGCCCAGCCTGGCGGCGGCATCGTTCGCGCTGCTGATGACGCCCGCGTACAAGGAGTTGCCGTTGGACAGTTCGGCCGTCCTCCCGTCCACGGCTGCCATGGGGATGCCCAGGCGGTCGCAGAGCGCCAGGCCGCTGATGCCGGCCCGGTCTTTCCCGATGCCGGCGTCGTGGCCGATGATGGCCTTCATGCCGCGAGGGAGGATGTTGCTGACGGTGCTGGCCCCGGCGTAGGAGCAGCCCACTACCACGTCGTTCGCCCCGACCCGCGAGTCGCAATACGAAAACGAATCGATGACGACGACCCGGCCCCGCGACCCGGCCGACGCGATGTCGAGCTTCCCGGGACCCACCGCGGGCGTATCCGGGTCCCGGGCAGCCGGCTGGGCGGCGGCTCTCATGGGCAGGCCCAGCCCCGCGATGCTCAGTCCTGACGCCGTGCGCAGCATTCGTCTGCGGTCCATTCACTTCCTCCTTTTCGGCGGATGCTATGAACCGACGGCAACGGGCGCTACGACCCCATGTGGAAACAGAGTCTTCACGTCCTGCAACGAAGCGCTACCGGTCCCATGGCGGCACGTCGCCGAACTTGGCCACCAGGTGGTCCACGAACAGCCGCACCCGGCTGGATATGTAGCCGTGGTGCGGGATGGCCGCGACGAATGCCGAGTTCGCGATGGTGTGGCCCTTCAGGATCTCGCGCAGACGGCCGGCCCGGAGCTCGTGCCCGACGGCAAAGGTCCCGAGATAGGCGACGCCGAGCCCGCTGACCGCAGCTTCCCGCAGGAACTCGGCGTTGTCGGACGCCAGCGGGCCGCTGACCCGGACCTGCTGGATGGATCCCTGGTCGGCGAACTCCCACTTGTCCGACATCTCGTTGGCCAGCGAGATCAGGCACCGGTGCCCGACCAAGTCCCGGGGATGGGCCGGAAGGGTGTGGGACTCCAGGTAGGCGGGCGACGCGCAGAACACGCGGCGGTTGCGGGCGATCAGGCGGTCACGCTTTCCCAGCTCGTCCGTGCGCGCCAGCCTGATCTGGCAGTCCACGCCTTCCTCGATCATGTTCATCCGCAGGGAGGACATGACGACCTTGATCCTGATCTGAGGGTAAAGGGTCGAGAACTCGGGGATCACCGGGACCAGGTGCCGGCTCCCGAAGACGACCGGCGTGGCGACGACCAGCCGGCCTCCGAACCGCTGCTCGGTGAGCAGCGCCCCCTCGACCTCCTCCACCTCGTCCACGATGCGCAGGCAGTGCTCATAGACGGTCCAGCCGAGGTCCGTCACCAGGACGCTTCGCGTGGTCCGGTTCAGCAGTGATGCCCCAGCCCGAGCCTCGATTTCGCTGATCTTCTTGCTCACCGTCGAGGCGGCGAGGCCAAGCCGCTTGGCCCCGCCCGTGATGCTCCGGGCCTCGACCACGCACACGAACATCTCGACGGCCTTCATGTCGTCGAGGATCGGCACCCTGCGCAGCGCACGCTGCGGCTTGGAGGGCGGGCCTTGCACGGCGTTCTCGCTCCAATTGACGGTCCCAAAACGATGGGACACGGCGGGCGACAGACTTAGCCGACGCACCGCACGCTGGCCAGTCCGTCAGTCGCGACCCATGGCGCCGAAAGTCGAAGAATGAATTTCCATCTCCGTGGCTACCACGCACAACGGCCCCTGCTAGATGGAAGTCTGGAGGACGCAAAATGAATGACAGCAAGGAACTGTTTTTCGTCGACAGCCAGGCGATGCCGCCGAGACCGCCCGAGTTCTGGCCGGCTCTGGTGGTCACCGGCGAGCAGATCGAGGGCGAGATCGCCCGCCTGTCCGGCAAACCGATTGCGGAAGGCGACATCAGGCGTGCCTACGTCGTGCACCCCGATGCCGTCGAGCCAGGCCTCGGCCTGGCGCCGGGCATCGATGTTTCGGTGAACGTGCTGCTTCCCGGAGAGTCGACCCGACCGTTCCGCGAAAGCGCGAGCTCGGTCGCATTCTGCATCCGCGGCCAGGGCACATGCCGCGTCGATGCCAGGACGATGGACTTCACGACCAACGACGTGTGGAACGTTCCCTCTATGGGGGTGTTTTCCTACCGCAACGCATCCACGGAACCGGTGGTGTTCCTGAGCTACAGCAACGCGCCGGTGCTCAAGAAGCTGGGCGTCCACGTGTTCGAGACCGCCCCGGAGGCCCCGCCGCGCATGCAAGTCGTGGCGGATGCCGAGCACAAGGAAAAGATGCAGCGGGCCAAGGCCAGCGCCACCAACGCCGCCATTGGCAGCGACGGCGCCCGGGTCCTCGGCTACGAGTACCTGATCGACATCGACGTGGTCACGTCCCGTCCGCTGGCCTGGCCTTGGAAGGAAGTGTCCCAGCACCTCGACGCGGTCGAGCACCTGGGCGGCGCAGCCGGCAAGGGCTATCAGGGCCGCCACCTGGTGGCGCTTTACAACCCGGCGACGGAGCGCCGCATGGGCACCACCCCGGCGTTCTTCGCTTCCATCGCCCAGTTCCCGCCCAACCGCGTGGACGCGCCGCACCGGCACTCGTCCGCAGCCATCAACTACATCTTCGCCGGCGACGGCCGAAGCACGGTTGAGGGCCGCAAGTTCACCTGGAAAGCCGGCGACCTGATGCTTTCAGCCCCGGGGTGGGCGGTCCACAACCACGCGGCCGGCGAGCACGGGTGCAACATCCTGACCGTCCAGGACCACCCGCTGCAGATCGCGATGGAGTCGCTCATCTGGCAGGAAACCCTGAAAGGGGCGATCTTCAAGATGGGCGCCGAGGCGGGTGCGCAGACCAACATCGCGGACTCGATCGCGGCGGAGTAGCCGCTGCCGTGCTTCCGGAGCCGGGATCGTCCATGCCGACGCCCCCGGCTCCGTGCCACCCGGCTTTTCCAGCGCGGCCACCAGGCAGGAGCCAGGACACATGAAACTCAAGGACGACGAGCTTCGCGGCTCCTTCCCCCCGCTTGTCACACCGTTCCGCAATGGCAACGTCGATTATGCCGCCTTTGCCGAGTTGCTGGAACGCCAGATCCGCCAGGGAAGCCATGGCGTGCTGGTCAACGGCACCAGTTCCGAGCCGTCGTCGCTGACGGTGGCCGAACGCAACCAGTTGGTCACCACGGCCGTGCAGCAGGCGGCCGGGCGCATCCCGGTCGTTGCGGCCACCGGGTCGCAGTCGCTGGCCGAAACGATCGAGCTGACCCGGCACGCCGACGGCGCCGGCGCGTCGGCCGCCATGGTCGTCACGCCCTACTACATCAGGCCGCCGCAGCGCGGCTTGGTCGCCTACTACCAGCAGGTGGCCGAGCACACATCCAAACCGATTATGATGTACCACATCCCGGGCCGCACAGCCGTGACCGTGACGGCCGAGACGTTGTGCCGGATCGCCGAAACCGTCCCGCACTTCGTGGGCATGAAGCACGCATCCACCGACTTCGGCCTGGTGACGGACGTGCTGAAGGACATCGGCCCGCAGTTCCGCGTGTTCGTCGGGCTGGAGGACCTCAGCTTCCCCATGCTCTGCGTCGGGGCGTGCGGGTTGATGAACGCGGTGGGCAACGTCAGCCCGGGCAAGGTCGCCCAGCTATACGAGGCCGTGGCGGCCGGCGACCTGGGCCGGGGCCGAGCGATCCACGAGGAGCTCTGGGGGCTGAACCGCGCCATCTTCTTCGACACCAACCCCATCCCGATGAAGTACGTCATGTGGCGCATGGGGGTTCTCGCGGAGAACGAGCACCGGCTGCCCCTGTCCAAGCCGACGCAGGACGTGGCGACCAGGCTCGACGACCTCTTGCGCACCACCCCGTTCCTCGCGTCCGAGGCGTCCCGGCTTGCCGCCTGACGAGGCGTCCCGGGCGGAGGTGCGCGCCGTGGTGACGGCTTTCTTCGTGTCGCTGGACGGGTTCGACGACGACCGGGTCCTCGCCTGCCTCACCGACGATGTCGAGTGGATCCGGGGTTCCGGCGTGCTCAGCGGCCACGCCGAGGTGCGCGGCACGCTGGCCGCGCGGCCACGCGGCCGGCGCACGCGCCACCTCGTCAACAACCTTGACGTCCGCCTCGACGGGCCGGACGCCGCGACGGCGCGCTGCGACATCCTGGTGTTCCAGGGCCAATCCAACCCTGACGGTGGTCCCGTCGCCGTCGCGGGTCCGGACTCAATCATTTCCAACGAGGATCGGCTGGTCCGCATTGCCGGTCAGTGGCGGATCCGAAGCAAGCGCCCGGTGGTCGCCTTCCGCATCGCATCACCCGGCACGCCGGCGGCTGGCGGCTAGCTCGTCGAGACTCCTGCGCGATTTGCCGGCGGTGCAGGACAGGTGGAGGGGAAGGGAGCACATGAGCGCGACAACGGTTGCAGACCGGCCGAACCTCGTGGTTGCCACGGCCAGCGCGACGGTCGGCACCACGATCGAGTGGTATGACTTCTTCCTCTATGCCGGCCTGGCCGTCACCTTGGCCGCCAAGTTCTTCCCCGCCTCCGACCCGGCAGCCAGCGTGCTGCTGAGCGCGGCCGCGCTCGCGACGGGCTACCTGTCCCGCCCACTCGGCGGCCTCGTGTTCGGCGCGATGGGCGACCGGATCGGCCGCAAGAAGACGTTCATCCTCACCATGGCGCTCATGGGAGTGGGCACCACGCTCATCGGGCTGCTGCCAACCTACGCGCAGATCGGCATTGCCGGGCCGCTGCTCCTCGCGGTGCTGCGCCTCGTCCAGGGCCTGGCGCTCGGGGGCGAGTACGGCGGGGCGGCGACTTACATCGCCGAGTGCGCGCCGCCGGGCCGCACCGGGTTCTGGACGAGCTGGATACAGATCTCCGCCGGACTGGGGCTGGTGCTGGCCACCGGGAGCATTCTGGCGCTCCGGCTCATGCTCGATGGCGCGCAGTTCGACGCCTGGGGCTGGCGCGTGCCCTTTCTGCTGTCGGCGGTGCTCATCGGCCTATCCAGCTGGGTCAGGTACCGCATGTACGAGTCGCCCGTGTTCGTCCGGATGCGCGAGCAGGGGACCGTCGCCCGTTCCCCGATCCGCTCGGCCTTCACCGACCGCGCCAACCTCAAGGCGATGCTGCTGTCGCTGTTCGGCCTTTCCATCGGCGCTTCCGCGGTCAACGGCGTGGCTTTCCTGTTCACCCCGATTTTTCTCCAGGCCGTGCTGAAGGTGGACCCCACGCTGGTGGTCGGGGCGACCATGGCCGGCGTCGTTGCGGGCACCCCCGCGTGCCTCGTCTTCGGGGCGCTCTCGGACCGGATCAGCCGGTCACGGCTGGTGCTGGCCGGGCTGGTGCTGAACACGGTGGCGATGGTGCCGATCTTCATGGCTCTGGAGCACATCGCCGCCCACCCGTCCTTCTGGCCCCTGGCCGGCGTGATCTTCCTCGAGCTGGTCATCTTCGCCGCCGTCCACGGCCCCTACGCCGCGCTGATGACGGAGATGTTCCCGCCCAGCGTCCGCTACACGTCCATCTCCTTCCCGTTCAACGTGGCCAACAGCGTTGTCGGCGGGCTGCTGCCGCTCGTCAGCCTCGGGCTCATCGCCGGGACCGGGGTGCGGCTTGCCGGTCTGGCCTATCCGGTGGGCGTGCTGCTCGTGACCGTGGTGGTCAACCTGGTCTGGTGGCGCGGCTTCGGGTTGCGCGTTTCTGAGCCCGGCGCCGCCGAGGCCCGCCCGGACCAGGTTCCCGGCCTCGAAGCCCGGTTCGGGACGGGCGCATGACCATGGCTGCAAGGCCCGTCCTCCACCTCCGCGAACAGGACGTGGCGGACCTCGTCACGCTCGACGATGCGATCGCGAGTCTGGAGGGGATGCTGGCACGCGAGCACCGGCAGGAGGCGGCGAACGCGCCGAAGTCGCTGATCGTGGCGCCGGGCAGCGTGGGGCTCCACAGCCTCTCCTCCGGGCTGCTCGACGGCAGCTATCTCGGAACCAAGACCTGGATCAACTCGCCGAAGGGCGCGGTGGCCACCTACCTCCTGTTTGACGGGACAGCGGGCCGGCTGCTGGCCATCATGGAGGCCAACGCGCTCGGATCGCTGCGCACGTCCGGGATCGCCGGGCTTGCAACGCGCTGGCTGGCCCCGCCGGGGCAGGCCGACGCGGCGG
>CALMAB010000528.1 GCA_937858325.1 uncultured Acetobacteraceae bacterium | reverse complement strand
GGCTGCGTCTTCATCCGCACGCGCAGCACCCAGGCCGAGTCGATGAACTTCTCCACGCCCATGACGTCCAGCTCGTCGAGCACCAGCGAGGCCCATTTCGGGTCGCGCCGCATCTCGGCCGCCAGGTCGCGCACCACCCCGATGACGTGCGCCGGCTCCTCGTTCAAGCCCACGCTGATGTCGAGCACCGCGTAGCCGTAGTCGCGGGTCTGGTTGGTGACGGTCGTCACCGCGCTGAACGGGACGATGTGGACGGAGCCGTCAACCGCGCGCAGGCGGATGGTGCGGATCGACAGCGCCTCCACCGTGCCGGTCAGGCCGCCGAGCGTCACGATGTCGCCGACCTGCATCGTGTTCTCCAGCAAGAGGAACAGGCCGGTGATCAGGTCCCGCACCAGCGTCTGCGACCCGAAGCCGACGGCGATGCCGATCACCCCGGCGCCGGCCAGCAGCGGCGCCACGTTGACGCCAAGCTCGCTCAGCACGACCAGCGCGACGACCAGCACGATGGTCATCATCAGCAGCGTGCGGAGCATCGGCAGAAGCGTGCGCAGCCGCCCGGCGCGCGCCAGGTGCGCCTCTGCCGACAAGCGCGCGAGGTGCTGGGCCACCGCGGCGTTCGCGCCCTCCCACACCAGCACCGCGAGCAGGACGGTCACGACGATGACCGTCAGCGCCGACGCGACGCGCCCCCCCAGGCCGTTGCGCATCAGCCAATCCACCGGGCCGAGGTTCCACGCCTCCAGCAGCCCAAGAACGGTGGCGACCGTCAGCACGGCGGTGATCACAGTGCGCAGCACGGGCCGGTAGAACACGGCGCGCTCGGCCAATCCCGGGTGGCGGGCCAGCAGCGCCGGGTCGAGGCGCAGCGCGCGGTCGAGGCCGCCGATCAGCACGACCCCGGCCAGCCGGGACGCCACCATGACGGCGGTGGTGACCAGGAAGAAGTGGATGAGCCGGACGTAGCCGTTGCGCAGCTCCGCCGCCCAAACCAGCCAAAGCGCGGCGAGGTAGAAGATGGCGATCAGGTGCCAGATGTCGGCCAGGCGGTTCCGCAGCGACACCCAAACGCCTTCTGCCCCGACCGGCGCGCGGATCGCGTCGGCCACGTGCGACCGGGATTGCAGCACCGCCACGATCAGGCAAACGTGTACCACGAGCGCGAACAGCTTCAGCAGCGCGTCGTGCGCGGTCTGGTACATGCCGAACAGCAGCCCGACCTCGGCCAGCACGTAGCCGGTGACGCCCAGGGCGAGGAGCCGGCGTATCCACCGGGTCAGGAACCCCGCCGCCCAGTCCGAAACGTGCAGCAGGCGCAGCCGGGGCGCGACCGGGGACACCAGCATCGTCGTGACGCTCAGCGCCACCCGGCTGAGGATGTAGGCCTCGAGCACCTCCTGGATGGCAAGCCGGGTGATCGCGGGTTCGCCCAGCTCCGTGCCGAGCAGCAGCACGGTGATCGCGCCAAAGGCGACGATGGGCAGCAGGTCCAGCAGCAGGCGGCCGACTAGGTAGGGCAGCCGCCGCAGCGTGCCCACGGTCTGGCTGAGCTGGCGGTTCTCGGCTTGCTCGACATCACCGGCCTCGGCTGCGGCCAGCCCGGACTCGGCCATCGGCACGGCGCCGTCCGGGTCCGCGATGGCAGGGGTCCATTGGCCCAGGACGACGCGCATCCGGCGCAGCAGGCGGACCACCGCGAGTTCGGCGACCAGCCCGCTCCCGACGATGACCGCAAGCCGCCACAGCGCGCTGAACAGGCGGGCGCGGAAATCCGGGGTTTCCGCCTGGGTGGTGATCCAGCGCCACAGCAGCGGGAAGTCGTTCACCGAATGGATCGCCATGGCGAGCTGCGATCCTGTCGAGGCAAGGGCCGTCGCGGTCTGGTCAACGACCTGGGCGCCCAGGCTGTCGGGCTTGAGCGGCAGGATCTGGCTCGGCGCGGCGGCCGGAGCTGCCGGAGCAGCCGGGGTTTCAGGGGCAGCCGGGGCAGGCGTGGCCGCGGCCGGCGCGGCTTTGGCCAGGCTTTCCAGCACCGCGGCGAACTCGGCCCGGCGCTTGTCGTCCCGCAGCAGGTCCAGCACCTGCCGGGCCTGGGCAGGCTCCAGCGCCGGAGGGGAGGATTGGGGAGCGGCCGGGGCCGGCGCTTGGCTGTGCCCGGGCGACGCGAGGCCGAGCACAAGAACCAGCAGCAGGATCAAGGGCAGGAAGCGCGTTTGCATGCGAAGCGTCGAACACCCGTGCGCAAACCGTGTCAATGGCGAGCTGGGGGCGAGCCGGGGGTGACATCGCCGGCGGAGCGCCCAGCTTCATGCCATGGTCAGGTGCTGCCGATGACGACGTTGCTGACGATTTTGGTGGGTTTGGCGATGCTGGGGACGGTGGGCGTGCTGTTCGCCGGGCTGATCGGCTTGGCACGCGGCGGGGAGAACGCGCGCTTGTCCAACACCCTGATGCGCTGGCGCGTCCTGCTGCAGGCCGTGGCGCTGGTCCTGTTCGTGATCCTGCTCTCGCTGCTGCGGGGCTGATGGCAGGCCTGGCCCCGTTTGACATTCCGGCGGCCAGCCCCATAAGGTCTGGCCGATTTTTGCCGTGCCGCGGAGGGCTGCTGGGCTTGGCCTCCCCGGCGTGCGCCCCTTCACCCATAACCCGATGGCAGTCCCATGAAGCTCCTCGTCCCCGTCAAGCGCGTCGTCGATTACAACGTGAAGGTGCGCGTCAAGGCGGACGGCTCCGGCGTCGAGACGGCGGGCGTCAAGATGTCCATGAACCCCTTCGACGAGATCGCGGTCGAGGAGGCGGTACGCCTCAAGGAGAAGGGCATCGCCACCGAGATCGTCGCGGTGTCCATGGGCGTCGCAGCCTGCGCGGAAACCATCCGCACGGCGCTGGCCATGGGCGCGGACCGCGGCGTGCTGGTGGAAACGGACGTGGAGCTGCAGCCGCTTGCGGTCGCCAAGCTGCTCAAGGCCCTGGCCGACAAGGAGCAGCCCGGCCTTATCATTATGGGCAAGCAGGCCATCGACGACGACATGAACGCGACCGGGCAGATGCTGGCCGCCCTGCTCGGCTGGCCGCAGGGCACCTTCGCGAGCCGGGTCGCCATCGAGGGCGAGAAGCTGGTGGTGACGCGGGAGATCGACGGGGGGTTGGAAACGCTGGAGCTGAACATGCCCTGCATCGTCACCACCGACCTGCGCTTGAACGAGCCGCGCTATGCGTCCCTGCCCAACATCATGAAGGCGCGCAAGAAGCCCATCGAGACGACCAAGCCCGCCGACCTCGGCGTGGACCCCGCGCCCCGGCTGCGCCTGGTCAAGGTGGCGGAGCCGCCGCGCCGCAGCGCCGGCGTCAAGGTCGGCTCGGTGGCCGAGCTCGTGCAGAAACTGCGAACCGAAGCGAAGGTGATCTGACATGGCATCGCTCGTCCTGCTCGACCACGACCACGGCCAGATCAAGCAGCCGTCCCGCAGCGCCGTCGCCGCCGCGGCCCAGTTGGGCGAGGTCCACGCGCTGGTGGCCGGGGAGAACGTCGGCGACGCCGCGGCTGCCGCCGCCAAGCTGCCGGGCGTGACCAAGGTACACGTGGCCGACAGCCCGGTTTACGCGCACAGCCTGGCGGAGCCGCTGGCGGCGCTGCTGGTCTCGATGGCCGGGCACCACGACCACATCATGGCGGCCAGCACGGCCACCGGCAAGAACGTGATGCCGCGCGTCGCCGCCCTCTTGGACGTGCAGCCGATCAGCGACATCGCTGGGATCCTCGATGCCGACACCTTTGTCCGCCCGATCTATGCGGGCAACGCCCTGGCCACGGTCGCGTCCTCCGACCCCAAGAAGGTCATCACGGTCCGCGCCGCGAGCTTCGACCCGGTGGCGGCGGAGGGCGGCAACGCCACGGTCGAGCCGGTCTCTGCCCCCGATGCGCCGGCCACCTCGCGCTTCGTGTCGGCGGAGCTGTCCAAGAGCGAGCGGCCGGAGCTGACCGCGGCGCGCATCGTGATCTCCGGCGGGCGCGGGATGCAGAACGGCGAGAACTTCAAGCTGCTGGAGCCGATCGCCGACAAGCTGGGCGCGGCCGTCGGCGCGTCGCGGGCGGCGGTCGATGCCGGCTACGTGCCGAACGACTACCAGGTGGGGCAGACCGGCAAGATCGTGGCGCCGGAGCTTTACCTCGCGGTGGGCATCAGCGGCGCGATCCAGCATCTGGCGGGCATGAAGGACAGCAAGGTCATCGTCGCCATCAACAAGGACGAGGACGCGCCGATCTTCCAGGTGGCGGATTACGGCTTCGTGGGCGACCTGTTCAACGCGCTGCCGGAGCTTGAAGCGGAGCTGGGACGGGCTTCTTGACCGCAGGTCCAGAGCAGGGGTCTCAGCCCGACGTGCGGGCGGTGGGCGTCGTGGGCGCCGGGCAGATGGGCAGCGGGATCGCGCACGTCTGCGCGCTGGCCGGGCTGCCCGTCGTGCTGATGGACGCCAAGGCGGGCGCGCTCGACAAGGCGATGGCGGCGATGGCGCGCAACATGGACCGCCAGGTCGCCAAGGACGCGATCACGGCCGGGCAGAAGGCGGACGCGCTGGCGCGGGTCACGCCCAGCAGCGACTACGCGGACTTCGCCGACGCCGACCTGGTGATCGAGGCGGTGACGGAGAAGGAGGAGGTCAAGCGTGCCATCTTCCGCGCTTTGACCCCGCATCTGAAGCCGTCCTGCCTTCTGGCGAGCAACACCAGCAGCATCAGCATCACGCGCCTGGCCGCCAGCACCGACCGGCCGCAGCAATTCATCGGCATGCACTTCATGAACCCGGTCCCGGTCATGAAGCTGATCGAGGTCATCCGCGGCATCGCGACGGCCGAGCCGACGTTCCAAGCGGTGCAGGCCCTCGCCGCCCGGCTCGACAAGACCACGGCGGTGTCCGAGGACTTCCCCGCCTTTATCGTCAACCGTATCCTGGTGCCGATGATCAACGAGGCGGTTTACGCCTTGTATGAGGGCGTCGGCAGCGTGACCGCCATCGACGGCGCGCTGCGGCTGGGCGCCAACCACAAGATGGGACCGCTGGAGCTGGCCGACTTCATCGGGCTGGATACCTGCCTCAGCATCATGCAGGTGCTGCACGAGGGGTTGGCGGACAGCAAGTACCGCCCCTGCCCGCTGCTGGTGAAGTACGTCGAGGCCGGATGGCTGGGCCGCAAGACCGGGCGGGGCTTCTACGACTACGCCGCCACGCCGCCGCGTCCGACGCGGTAAGCACCGTCAGAACAGCCCCTCGATCAAGCCGTCCGCGTCCAGACGGATCGAGTTCGCGGCGGGAACCCGCGGCAGGCCCGGCATGGTCATGATGTCCCCGCACACCGCCACGACGAAGCCTGCGCCCGCGGACAGCCGTGCCTCGCGCACCGGCAGCACGTGGTTCACCGGCGCGCCCATGGCGGTCGGGTCGGCGCTGAAGCTGTACTGGGTCTTGGCGATGCACACGGGCAGGTTCCGGTGGCCCGCCGCCTCGAACGCCTGCAGCCGCTTTGCCACCGCGGGCGCGAGCGCGATGTCGCTCGCCCGGTAGATCTGCTGCGCCACTGTCCGGATCTTGTCCGCAAGCCCCAGGGATGCCGGGTAGAGCGGCTTGTACTGCGCTTCGCCGTCGATCCGGGCCAGGACGGCGCGGGCCAGCGCCTCGGCTCCTGCGGCGCCGTCCGCCCAATGCGTGCACAGCACCGTTTCGACGCCCTGGTTCCTCATCGCGGCCTCCACAACCGCGAACTCGCCCGGCGTGTCCGACACGAACCGGTTGAGCGCGACCACGACGGGCAGGCCGAACTTCTGCAGGTTCTCGACGTGCCGGGCCAGGTTGACCAGGCCGCGCCCCACCGCCGCCGGGTCCTCCCGCCCCAGGTCGGACCTGGCCACGCCGCCATGCATCTTGAGCGCCCGCAGCGTCGCCACGACCACCGCGCAGCGCGGCGCCAGCCCGGCGCTCGAGCACTTGATGTCGAGGAACTTCTCGCCGCCCAGGTCGGCGCCGAACCCGGCCTCCGTCACCACCGTGTCGGCCAGCTTCAGGCCGAGCCGGGTAGCCATCACCGAGTTGCAGCCATGGGCGATGTTGGCGAACGGCCCACCGTGGATCAGCGCCGGCGACCCTTCCAAGGTCTGCACCAGGTTGGGCGCCAGCGCGTCGCGCAGCAGGGCCGCCATGGCGCCGTCCGCCTGCAGGTCCCGCGCCGTCACCGCCGATCCGTCCCGCCGCGACGCCACCTGCATGCGCCCGAGCCGGTCCTGCAAATCGCCGAGGTCCCGCGCCAGGCAGAACACGGCCATCACCTCGCTCGCCACGGTGATGTCGAAGCTGTCCTCCCGCGGCGACCCGTTGGCAGCACCCCCAAGCCCGTTCACGACCATGCGCAGCGCCCGGTCGTTCATGTCCAGCGCCCGCCGCCACGTGACCCGGCGCGGGTCGATCCCCAGCGCGTTGCCCCAATACAGGTGGTTGTCCAGCAGCGCCGCCAGCAGGTTGTTCGCCGACGTGATCGCGTGGAAGTCGCCGGTGAAGTGCAGGTTGATCTCGTCCATCGGCGCCACCTGCGCCCGCCCGCCGCCGGTGGCCCCTCCCTTCACGCCGAAGCACGGACCCAGCGACGGCTCCCGCAGGCAGATGGTTGTCCGGCGTCCCACGTGGTTCAGCGCGTCGCCCAGCCCGATGGTCGTGGTGGTCTTGCCTTCCCCGGCCGCGGTCGGGCTGATGCCCGTCACCAGCCCGAGCGCGCCGTCCGACCGCCCCTCCTGGGCCTGGATGAAATCGAGGCCGATCTTCGCCTTGAACCGGCCATACGGCTCCAAGGCTTCGGCCGGGATGCCGGCGGCCTGCGCCACCTCGCTGATCGGGCGCAGCCGCGCGGCCCGGGCGATCTCCAAATCGCTGGGCATCAAGCCGCCTTCCGGGTGCGAAGGCCCAAAGCGGCCATGGCGTCCCCAATGGCCCGCACGGCACCCTGCATGTCCTCGGGCGTGACCGCGCCGATGCAGCCGACCCGGAAGGAGGGTTCCCGCGTGTTGTAGAAG
>CALMAB010000527.1 GCA_937858325.1 uncultured Acetobacteraceae bacterium | reverse complement strand
GCCAGGCCCAGCTTGATCCGCGCCACCCCGTCCGTCACCTTGCGGGTCACGAACTCGATGCCGCGCAGCGGGCTTTCGTGGTTGAACAGGATGCCGCTGCTGGCGTGCAGGCCGAAGGACTCCCGGTAGTTCACCGTCATCCAATGGGCATACAGCTTGGCGACGCCGTAGGGGCTGCGCGGGTAGAACGGCGTGCGCTCGGACTGCATGGGTTCCTGGATCAGGCCGAACATCTCGGACGACGACGCCTGGTAGAACCGCGCTTCCGGCCGCATCAGGCGCACCGCTTCCAGGATGTTGCCGGCGCCGAGCGCCGTGACCGACCCTGTCAGCAGCGGCTGCTGCCAGGACGCGGCGACGAAGCTCTGCGCCGCCAGGTTGTAAACCTCGTCCGGCTTGTGCTCCTGCAGGATGCGGATCAGGCTCGATAGATCCACGAGGTTGCCGTCCACGAGCTGCACGTGGTCGAGCACGCCCAGCCAGCGCAGCCGCTCGCCGATCACGTCCGACGAGGCGGAGCGCCGCATCAGCCCGATGACGTCGTATCCCTGGCCCAGCAGGTGCTGGGCGAGGTAGGCACCGTCCTGGCCGGTGACGCCGGTGATCAGGGCTTTGGGCAATGGATCCCTCGCGTTCGGTTGGTGCTACATGCGGCCATAGGTGTCCTCCACGCGGACGATGTCGTCCTCGCCCAGATAGCTGCCGGACTGCACCTCGATCAGCGTGAGCGGGATGCGCCCGGGGTTGGCCAGGCGGTGCGTGCAGCCGAGCGGCAGGTACACGCTCTCGTTCTCCCGCACCATCAGTTCCTCCTCGTCGCGGCTGACCAGCGCCGTGCCGCTGACGACGACCCAGTGCTCCGCCCGGTGGAAGTGCCGTTGCAGCGACAGCTTGTGGCCCGGCGACACCACGATCCGCTTCACCTGGAACCGGTCGCTGAGGATCAGGCTCTCGTAGAAGCCCCAGGGCCGGTACATCCGGTTGTGCGCCACCGCCTCGTGCCGCCCGGCGCGGCGCAGGCTGTCCACCACGCGCTTCACGTCCTGCGCCCGGTCGCGGTGCATCGCCAGCACGGCGTCGCGGGTGACCACCACCACGGCGTCCCGCAAGCCCACCACCGCCGTCAGCACCCCGTCGCTGCGGACGTAGCAGTTGTCCGCCCCTTCCAGCAGCACGTCGCCCACGGTCGCGTTGCCGGCCCCGTCCTTCGGCGACTGCTCCCACAGCGCGTCCCAGCTTCCCACGTCGGACCAGCCGAGGTCGGCCGGCACCACGGCCGCCACCGTTGTCCGCTCGGCCACCGCGTAGTCCAGGCTGATGTTCGGGCAAGCGGCAAAGGCGGTCGGGTCGAGCCGGGTGAAGTCGAGGTCGCGCACCCGGGCCTCGACGGCGAGGCGCACGGCCGCCAGCACGTCGGGGGCAAAGCGCCCCATCTCCGCCAGCAGGGTCGCCGCGCTGAACACGAACATGCCGGAGTTCCAAAGGTAGTCGCCCGACGCGACGAGCTGCGCCGCCGTGGCCGCGTCAGGCTTCTCCACGAAGCGCGCCAATGCGTGCACGCCGGGGGCTATGGCCAGCTCCGCCCCGACCTCGATGTAGCCGTAGGCCGTTTCCGGGCGGTGCGGCTGCATGCCGAAGGTCACGATCCGCCCGGCGCGCGCGGCGACCGCGGCGCGGCCCAGCGCGGCGTACAGCGCGTCCATCCGCTGGATCGCATGGTCGGCCGGCATCATCCACAGCACGGCGTCCGGGTTCGCTTCCGCCGCCAGCAGCGCCGCGGTGGTGATCGCCGGCGCCGAATTGCGGCCGACCGGCTCCAGCACGATCTCGGCGTCGGAGATGCCGGTGGCGCGCAGCTGCTCGGCGATCAGGAAGCGGTGCTCGTGGTTGCAAACGACGATGGGCGGCGCGAAGCTTGGCCCCATGCCGCGCCGCGCCGTGTCCTGCAGCATGGTACGGTCGGACACCAACGGCCAAAGCTGCTTCGGGAAGCTTTCGCGCGAAACCGGCCACAGCCGGGTGCCGGTGCCGCCGGACAGGATCACGGGGACGATGCTGGCGCCCGGCGAAGGGGCCAACGGGGCGGAAGGCGCGGTCATAAAGGGCCTTGGATGCAAGGGCGGGGTCGTGGCGATATCCGTACAGTCGGGCCGCGCCGCTGTCCAGTTGCCGCGGAGGGCGTGCGTCCCGCATGATGCGCCGGCTCGGTCGCAAGGGGTCCCATGAAGGTCTGTGTGTTCGGCGCCGGCGCAATCGGCACCCACGTCGCGGGACGGCTGGCCAAGGGGGGCGCCGCGGTGTCCGTGGTCGCCCGCGGCCCGCAGCTCGCGGCCATCAAGGCGAACGGGGTTCGGGTTTACGCGGCAGACGGCGAAATCCATGCCCGCGTGGCCGCGGACGCCCATGCGCAAGGGCTGGGGCGCCAGGACCTCGTGATCGTCACCGTGAAGGCGCCGTCGCTGCCCTCCGTCGCCGCCGGGATCGTCCCGCTGCTGGGTCCGGACACCGCGGTCGCCTTCGCGATGAACGGCATTCCCTGGTGGTACTTCCACGGAACCGGCGGCGCGGACGAAGGCCGCCGCCTGCGCAGGCTCGATCCCGATGGCGCGCTGCAAGAGGCCGTAAACCCGGCGCGGGTGATCGGCGGCGTCGTGTATTCCGCCTGCACGATCACCGAGCCGGGCGTGGTGCACGTCGAGAACCCACGCAGCCGGATCGTGCTGGGCACGCCAAGCGGCCAGCCGTCCGAGCGGGTGGAGGCGCTGGCCGCCATCCTGCGCGCCGGCGGCCTGCTCATCGACGTGAGCGACCGCATCCGCGATGCGGTGTGGGCCAAGCTGCTGCTGAACCTCGGCAGCGGCCCGCTCGCGGTGCTGACCGGCTGCGCCCCGGCCCAGATCTTTGCCGAGGACGCCTGCCGCACTGCCACCCGGCGCATCCTGGCGGAGGGTGCGGCCATTGCCGCCGCCATGGGCTGCCCGGTGGAGCCGAACGCCGAGGGTCAGATCGCCAACGGCGCGAAATCGCACCACAAGCCCAGCATCCTGCAGGACCTGGAAGGGGGCCGGCCCATGGAGATCGATGCGCTCTACGGCGTGCCGCTCGACTTCGCGCGGATGCACGGCGTGCCGACGCCGACGTTGGACCTGCTGGTCGCCGCCGTCCGCGCGCGGGCGCGGCAGGCTGGGCTGTATTCCGGCTAAGCATCATTCTGCGGAGTGTGCTTACACGCAGCAGGTAAGATGATGCGTCTTCAACGACTCCTAAGAAGGTATTCTCGCGGAAACCTGAAAGGTTTGCCGCTGGGGCGCAAGCCATGAAAGCCTGCTTAGGCCGCCTGGCCCAGCACCCAGCCTTCCCAGCGCCGTATCCAGGGATCCTCGGGCGTCGCGTCGGGCCGCCCTCCCGCCAGCACCTGCAGCAAGCACAGCAGGCCCAGCACGCAATCCATGCGGTCCTCGCCGGCCGCATCGAGGCCGAAGCCCTGCGCCATGAGGCGGTCGAGCGCCGGATCCGGCGTGGCGGACAGTGCGGCCATGGACCGCCGCAGGGCCGGCACCAGCGCCAGGCGGTCGGCGTGGCGCCGCTTGCTGCCACCCATGCGCAGGCCGAGCTGCCGCATCGCCTCCTCAGGATAGGTTTCCGCCAGCACCACCCCGCCCTTTGCGAGCAGCGGCAGCAGCGCGCCATCGAATGGCCAAAGCGCCGGCGGCTGCGGCCCGGCCAGCGCCGGCAGCAG
>CALMAB010000526.1 GCA_937858325.1 uncultured Acetobacteraceae bacterium | reverse complement strand
CTTCCCAACCCGCGAGCAGGACCAGCACGGGCACCAGGCGCGCGGCCCCGCCCATACGGAAGGACTTAATTCGACGCCCAGAGCGTGCCGGGCGCGAGGTGCGCCGCCGGGCCGACCAAAGCGGGGCCGCCGACCTCCGCCAGCACGTCGTAAAGCCGCGCCGTCGCTTCCAAATTCCAACGCTCCGGCACGCCGCGCCGATACCAGTCGCGCAGCCGCGCGAGTTCGCCCGGCCCCGCGGCCCCGGTAAGCGGCGCGATCCGCTCCCATTCCCCGTCGGACGCCACAAGGATCGCCCGCGCCCGGTCAGAGGCCTTGACGAAGCCCCCCGCCGCCGCCGGGCTGCGCGCCGCAAAGGCGTCGGAGAACACCCAGCCCACGAACGGCACGCCCGGCGGGATGCCGAGCGCCTCCACCACGTCCTCCATCGCCATCACCCGGCGCTGCCCCGCCGCCTCCGCCCGCGCGGCGAAGGGCCAGTAGGTCAGCACGGCATCGAGCCGCCCGGCCGTCATCTGCTCCGCGAGCAAGGGGGGCGGACCGAAGCTCTTGTCGGCGGTCCCGTCCAGGTCGAAACCCAGCTTCCGCTGCGCGTAGGCGCGGAGCAGCAACCAGCTCTTGTCAAGCGGGCTGCCGGCGATGCCGAGCCGCCGCCCGCGCAGGTCGGCCACCGATTGCACGGGGGACCCCGGCGGCGCCATCAACGCGCCCAGCGCGCCCGAGGTGGGGGACAACGTCCAATCGGCGCCCGTTGCCCGCTGCCGCGACACCCACAGCCAGTCCTGCACGATGGTATCGACGCGCCCGGCCTGCAGCGCGACCTGGGCCGCCGGCGTGGCGGCAAACTCGACCGCCTCCACGGTCACGCCCGCGGCGGCATCCAGCCCGTGCGTCCGCATCACGTCCAGCTCCCACGCGACCGAGCCGTAGCGCAGGGCGCCGACGCGCATGGCGCCGGGCGCTGCCGCGGCCAGCGCCGGGATCAGCGGCAGCGCGGCCGCCCATGACGTAGCAAACAGCGTACGGCGTCCAATCGGCATTTGCAGCCCCTCCCCGGGCAACGTCGTTGGCTGCAATGCGCGCACGCCGCCACTGCTTGTCAATCGGCGCCACGCGCAAGCCGCAAGTCAGTCTGATCGGTTTTCAGCCCAAGTTGGCCGCAGGAGCGGTATGACATACTTGTCGGGAGCAGACATCCACCGTGGCGGCAGCAGGCACTCCGCAGTTGAATGGCTTGCAGGAAACCGATCCGAGGGAGGGGCAGCCACGTTGACCAAAACCAGCCTTTCAACCATCTATCGCGGCTATATCGACTGCCTCAACCGGCAGGGTTGGGCGGAATTGGGGCAATTCGTGCGTGACGAAGTGTACTACAACGACCAACTGATTGGGCTGTCAGGCTATCGCGACATGCTGGAAAGGGACTTCCGTGAAATTCCGGACCTTCGCTTCGACATCCATCTCCTGACCTGCGAGCCTCCTCACGTTGCGTGCCGCTTGCGATTTGACTGCACGCCGCAGGGGCGTTTCCTGGGCCTTGATATCAACGGGCGCAAAGTGTCGTTCACAGAAAATGTGTTCTACAGGTTCGGCGGACAGAGAATAGAAGCGGTGTGGTCCGTCATAGACAAAGCGGCCATCGAAGCGCAGATCTAGCGACGAGGGTGGCTGCCCGATCCACTGAATTCCCATCTGGGCCTGGCCCTTCGCATCACCCGGTTGCGGAAAATCGAACTGAGGCCCTGCTCATGCGCGGGAGGGGCTGACAAGCCGGCGCACGCGGCCCACACTTCATTCGGCCGTTTACAAAATGCGGCTCTCGGAGGAAACGAATGCCGGCAGGTCCCGGTCCGACCGCATTGTTGCTGGCGCTGCTGCTGGCCCCCTTGCCCGCCGCGGCGGTGGAGCCGGTCACGGTGGGCATCGGCTACCTCGCCTTGGCGCCGAAGCGCGTTGCCCCGCAGGTGACGCTGGACCCGCCCCCGGCCGAGGAAGGCGTGCAGGGCGCCCGCATGGCCCTGGCCGACAACCAAACGACCGGGCGGTTTCTCAACCAGAACTTCAACCTGCACGAATCGGTGCAGCCGGACGCCGACGCCGTGCTGGCCGCCGCCCGCGCCATGCTGGCGGGCGGCGAGCGCGTGATCGTCACCGACCTGCCGGCCCCTCTGCTGCTGCAGGTGGCCGACCTGCCGGAAGCGCGCGACGCCACCTTGCTGGACGCGACTGCGGAGGACGACCGGCTGCGCGGTCCCGATTGCCGGGCGCGCGTGCTGCACCTGCTGCCCAGCCGGGCGATGCTGGCGGACGCGCTGGCGCAGTACCTGGCGGTGAAGCGCTGGCGCAACGTGCTGCTGGTGCAGGGTCCGCACGACGCCGACCGCGACTACGCCGACGCGCTCCGCCGCTCTGCCCGCAAGTTCCAGCTGCGCATCGCCGCCGACAAGCCCTGGACCTTCCAGCCCGGCGCGCAGCGCACCGACACCGGCCACGTGTCGGTCGGCGCGGAGGTCGCGCGCTTCACCCAAGGGCTGTCATACGATGTGCTCGTGGTGGCGGATACGGAGAACGAGTTCGGCGACGACCTGGCCTACCGCACCACGGACCCGCGGCCCGTCGCCGGCACGCACGGCCTGGTTCCCGCCGCCTGGGCGCGCCCGTTCGAGCAGTGGGGCAGCACGCAGCTCCAGGCGCGGTTCCAGAAGCAGGCCGGGCGCCCGATGACGCCGCGCGACTTCGGCGCCTGGATGGCCGTCCGCGCCGTGGGGGAGGCCGCGACCCGCGGCGCGACTTCCGACCCCGCCGCCATCGGCGCCTTTCTCCGTGGCCCGAAGTTCGAGCTGGCGGCCTTCAAGGGGTCCCGCCTCACCTTCCGCGCCTGGGACGGGCAGCTGCGCCAGCCGGTGCTGCTGGCCGACGCGCACAGCCTGGTTTCCGTCAGCCCGCAGCCGGGCTACCTGCACCAGTTCTCCGAGCTTGACACGCTCGGCATCGACCAGCCGGAGACGACATGCAAACTGTGAGGCTCGCCCCGGCCCTACTAGGGGCGGCGCTGCTGGCCGCCCCGGCGGCGCGGGCGGAGCGGCTGTTCGTCTCGAACGAGAAGGACAACACCGTCACCGTGCTCGATGGGCAGACCCTCGCCGTCACCGCGACCGTGAAGGTCGGCGACCGCCCACGCGGCATCGTCGCCAGCCCGGACGGCGGCAGCGTTTATATCTGCACCAGCGACAGCGACCATGTGGAGATGCTGGACACCAAGACCCTCACTGTCACCCGCATCCTGTCGAGCGGCCCGGACCCGGAGCTGATGACCCTCAGCCCCGACGGCCAGACCCTGTACGTCGCCAACGAGAACGACAACATGGTTTCCGTCGTGGACGTGAAGGCCGGGCGGGTCATGACCGAAATCCCGGTGGGCGTGGAGCCGGAGGGCATGGGCGTCAGCCCCGATGGCCGCGTGCTGGTCAACACGTCGGAAACGACGAGCATGGCGCACTTCATCGACACGGGAACGCAGCAGTCCATCGCCAACGTCCTGGTCGGCAGCCGCCCGCGGGTCGCGCGCTTCACCGCGGACGGCAAGCAGGTCTGGGTCAGCGCGGAGGTCGGCGGCACCGTGTCGGTGATCGACACCGCGTCCCACACGGTGGTCCACACGGTCAGCTTCGCCATCCCCGGCGTGCCGGCCGAAAGCATCCAGCCGGTCGGCATCGCCATCACGCCGGACGCCAAGACCGCCTTCGTGGCGCTCGGCCCGGCCAACCGCATCGCCGCCGTGGACGCCAAGACATACGAGGTGCGCAAGTACCTGCTGGTGGGGCAGCGCGTGTGGAACCTGGCCTTCTCGCTCGACGGGAAGCGGCTTTACACGACCAACGGCGTCAGCAACGACTTGTCGGTGATCGACGTGGACGGGCTGCGGGTGGTGAAGTCGGTGCCGGTCGGGCAACTGCCCTGGGGCGTGGCGGTGGTGCCGTAATGCCGGACACCGCCATGCACGAACCCGCCGCCGCCCTGGAGATCGACGGGCTGACCCACCGCTTCGGGGCGCGCCGCGCTCTGGACGCCGTGGGCTTCCGCATCCGGCCCGGCGAGTTCACGGTTCTGCTGGGCCAGAACGGCGCGGGCAAGACCACGCTGTTCGCGCTGATCACCCGGCTTTACCACGCGCACCAGGGCGGCATCGCGGTGTTCGGCCAGCCGTTCCGCGACGCGCCGTCCGCCGCGCTGGCCCGCATGGGTGTGGTGTTCCAGCAGCCGACGCTGGATTTGGACCTGACGGTGCAGCAGAACCTCCAATACCACGCCGCCCTGCACGGGATCGCCGGCCACACGGCGGCGCCGCGCATCCGGGACGAGCTGGCCCGGGTAAACCTCGGGGAACGCGCGGGCGACCGGGTGCGCCTGCTGTCCGGCGGGCAGCGGCGCCGGGTCGAGCTGGCGCGCGCCTTGCTGCACGAGCCTTCGCTGCTGCTGCTGGATGAGCCGACCGCCGGGCTGGACATGGAAAGCCGCGGCTTCCTGCTGAACCACGTCCGCCGCCTGTGCCGGGAACGGGGCCTGGCCGTGCTGTGGGCGACCCACCTGATCGACGAGGCCGGCGAGGACGCCCATGTCGTCGTGCTGCACAAGGGCCGGGTGCTGGCGACCGGCCCGGTACCGGCCGTTGTCGCCCAAGCCGGTGGCGCCCAAACCCTCAAGGACGCATTCGAGCACCTGACCCATGCTGCAAACTAAGCTCCGCCCGCTGCCGCCCGCCGCCTACGCCCGCTGCATGGCCGGCATCATCCGGCGGGAGGGCCTGCGCTGGGTACACCAGCGCGGGCGGTTCGTGTCGGCCTTGGTGCGGCCCTTGGTGTGGCTCGCGATCTTCGCCGCCGGGTTCCGCTTCGTGCTGGGCGTGTCAATCATCCCGCCGTATGAGACCTACATCCCGTATGAGGTTTATATCGCGCCCGGCCTGATCGCCATGATCGAGCTGTTCAACGGGATGCAGAGCAGCCTGTCCATGGTCTATGACCGCGAGATGGGCAGCATGAAGACCCTGATGGTCAGCCCCTTCCCGCGCTGGTTCCTGCTCTTGTCGAAGCTGCTGGCGGGCGTCGCGGTCGCGGTGGTGCAGTCCTACATCTTCCTGGGCATCGCCTGGTTCTGGGAAATCGAGCCGCCGGCCATCGGCTACCTCGCCGTGCTGCCCGCCCTGATCCTGTCGGGCTTGATGCTGGGAGCGCTGGGCCTCGTGATGTCGTCGTTCATCCGGCAGCTGGAGAACTTCGCGGGCGTCATGAACTTCGTGATCTTCCCGATGTTCTTCGCGTCCTCCGCCCTGTATCCGCTGTGGCGCGTGAAGGAGAGCAGCCTGTTCCTGTGGTGGGTGTGCCAGTTGAACCCCTTCACCTCGGCCACCGAGCTGATCCGCTTCGCGTTGTACGGCCGGGTGGATTGGATGTCGGCCGCGGTCGTTATCGGTTGCACCGTCGTGTTCATGGCGGCGGCGGTCGCGGGCTACGATCCGGGCCGCGGCTTGATGGCGCGGAAGGCCGGGGCGGAATGAGGACGTTCCGGGCCGCGGCGCTGGGACTGGCGGCGCTGGCGCTGGGCGCGGCGGGGCCGCCGGGCGTTCCGGATTGGCCCTGCGCGCAGCGGCTGGTGCCCAAGCTGACCGCCGCGACGATCTGGGG
>CALMAB010000525.1 GCA_937858325.1 uncultured Acetobacteraceae bacterium | reverse complement strand
TTGAGCAGAAGCTCGGGAGGCGGTGGGCGCAACGGGCCGACGGGGGGGGTGGTGGAAATGGGCCTGGTCCTTTGTGGGGCACACATAGCACAGCCGTAGTGTGGGAAAAAGACCCACGTTGGTGAGATTGCCATTGACGTGGGAGATTTTCCCACAGACAGTGCCCGCGTTTCCCCATCCCTTGTGCAGGACGCACCATGACCGCTCTCAGCCTCATCTCGTCGCCGCTCCCCATGGAACGGATGCCTGTGTCGTCGATGGTCTCCTCCGCCGACCCGCACGGCCCCGCCCTCGACGCCGGCGAAGGCGGGGCGGCGGACCGGCTTTCCTTGCGCCAGCTCCGCCATCTCACCGCCAATGCCTTGCAGCAGCTCCTGAACGAGGTGGCGCAACAAGGCGAGCTGCGCAGCACTCGGGCGGGTCGTCGCCTGTGCGAGGACATCGAGCGCCGAATCCTGCTCTCCGCCGCGCTCGCCAACGCCCTGTTCGGCATGACGCGCGAGCCTGGCCCGTTTCCGGTCCGGCTGCGCAGCCTGGGCGAGACCGTGATCGGGCTGCTGGGCGACCCGGACCAAATGCTCAGCCTGGACGTCGCGGTGGAGGGCCGGTGCCCGGCCGTCCTGGAAGAGGTGGTCCTGCGCGTCGCGCACGAGCTGCTCGGCAACGCCGTCAAGCACGGCATGTACATGCGGCTGGTCGGCCGCATCCGCGTGAGCCTCGCTTCCGGCCCACGCGGAACCCGGCTGGTCGTCGCCGACGACGGCTGGGGAAGCTGCCAAAGGCCGGGCCATGGCCAAGGGCTGGGCTTGGTGCGTGCGCTCATCGCCCCATTCGGGGGCACGCTGGATGCGCGGAGCGGGCGTGACGGCGGCTTCACGGCCGAGGTGGACCTGCCGCCGGTCACGCCGGGCGACGACCGGCGGGACGACTTCGCGGCAGGCCGCCCCCCTTGCGGGGTGGCCTGAGCGTGGCCGTCATACCAGGCGATAAGAGGTGTCGCCGTGCCGCCGACCTTGGCGGCACGGCCCAGGCCGCACCAGCGATCTTCCGGCTCCACGCAATGAAAGCGCTGGCGACGATCGCGGCGGCGCTGGAACAGAGCCAGCCCGGCATGTTCACGGCGCTGTCGGCGCGCGAGAACACGCTCCTCGCCCTGCTCGGGATGCTCGCCTACCTGCCCAGGTGCTGGCGCCAGCCGGCGAATAACGGACGGATTGGCGCACCTGGCTTCGTGCGTCGACCAAGCGCAACAACCAGCCCGAAGGCAGGCCTGCCGTCCCTCGCACGGCACATGGCGACGCCGATCATCGCGCGACCCGTGCTGGACACGCAAGGAAACTGAAATGCCCCGCTACTTCATCGACACGCAAGACGGCGAGCGTTGCATAGGCGATGAGGACGGGATCGATCTGCCCGGATTGCGCGAAGCCTGCGACGAGGCAGTCCGCGTTCTCCCCGACATCGCGCACGACCTGTTGTGCTGCGGCAACCCGCGCCCTTGCAGGGGCCGGCTGGAACTCGTCGCGACCGTCAGGGACGAGCGCGGCTTGCCCCGGTTCCGCGCGGTATTGTCGCTCCGCACCGAGCGGCTGGTTCCTGATCCGGCGTCAAACCTTGAGTATGTGCTCAATCCGGGTCGGTAGCGGCCTGCCCGCGCAGCGTTTGCTGGACAGCCTGGCAGGCGCTCACGCGGCGGCATGCGGCAATGCCGACCACCGCCCGTGCTGGCCCGCGCCGGGCACCCCATCCTCAATCCCACCTCTGAGGCGGTGACGGTTGAGGAGTTGGGCCGCCACGACCTCGTGCTGCCCCCGGCGGGCCTGGCGTTTGCCGAATGCCTGCGCGCCTACGTCGCCGAGATCGCCGAGCGTGGCTTTCCGCCAGCTATAACCAATGCCGACAGCGAGGCCGGAAAAAGCGATAGCACCGGCGCGGGCACGTGGGAGTAGAGCGGAACCGACTTCGGGCAACCGCCCCGCATGGGACGCCGCCCGATGGCCACGATCAGCGCACGAGCCAGCCAATGGCCATCGCAGGGAGGAACAATGGCGGGCAACGCCGGGTTCCGGCCTGAGGCCACCCAGATGGCTTGGGAACTCGGCCGTGAGTTCGAGGCGTGACGTGTCCGCCTCAGTGGGGTTTGCACGGCCAGGCGCGCCGGCTTCAGGTCAGTGCCAAGCTAACATTTTCAACGATGATTGTCATTGACGTGGGAATAATACCCACAGATGTTGGCCGGATTGCTTGCTGGAGTCGTGCAGGGCGGTCGGGTTGAGAGCGCCCGCGCGCCGGCGCCGCGCGATGCCCAGCAAACCGGCGCCGAGATCTTTTGGTTGCTGAGCTGTAAAGGAAAGTTGTCGAATGCACCGCATATCACGCACCCTGGCCGTCCTGGCCACCGGGTTGGCGTCCGCCATCGCCGTGCCGGCCCGCGCGGACGAGGCGGCCAGCCA
>CALMAB010000524.1 GCA_937858325.1 uncultured Acetobacteraceae bacterium | reverse complement strand
CGCAGCACCCATAGGAACGCGCTGCGGCACCCGGCCGCCTTGAGGTGCGCGGCGCCGGCCGCCAGCAACCGCCGGCCCAGGCCGTGCTCCCGCCAATCGTCAAGGACATACAGCGTCTGCACCTCGCCGTCCGCCAGGCCGCGGACGCGGGGACGGCCGACGGTGACGAAGCCGACGACTCCGGCCGAAGCGCCGGGCCGGGCGGCGATGGCGACGTAAACGCCCTGGCCGGCCCGGATCGAGGCGTCATACTGCGCGGCGTGGCGCGGCATGGACAGGCGCGTGAGATACCCGCTCGGCAGGATGCCGGCATAGGCGTTGCGCCAGGCGGTGACGTGCACGGCCCCGATGGACGCGGCATCGGCCAAAAAGGCGCGGCGTACTCGGATCATGCGGCGCGCTCCAGCACCGCCGCGAAGAAGCCATCCGTGCCGTGGCGCAGCGGGGTCAATGACAAGAACGGCCCCGGCCCGGGCGCGGGCACCGGCAAGGTCCAGGCAAGCGGGAGCGGCACGACGGCGAAGCCCGGGGTGCGGGCGAGAAAGCTGTCCACCTGGGCCTCGTTCTCCTCGGTCAAAAGGGAGCAAGTCGCATAGATAAGCCGTCCGCCAGGCTGCACCAGCCGGGCGGCGTCGTCCATGATCGCCGCCTGCTTCGGCACCAATTCTTCAAGATCGAGCGGGCGCAGGCGCAGCCGGGCATCCGGGTTGCGGCGCCAGGTGCCGGTGCCGGTGCAGGGAGCATCCACCAGCACGCGGTCAAACGCCCCGGCCCGACGCTTGGCCCATTTGTCGCCGGGCGTGACCAAATGCCGCTCCGTATTGTATACCCCGGCTCGGCGCAGCCGGCGCACCGCGCCGTCCAGCCGCGGGGCGGACACGTCGCAGGCCATCAGGTGGCCGCGGTTGCGCATCAGCATGGCCAGCGCCAGCGTCTTGCCGCCGGCGCCGGCGCACCAATCGACCACGCGCATCTCGGGCGCAGCCCCCACCAGGGCCGCGACGAGCTGGCTGCCCTCGTCCTGGATCTCCAACAGGCCGCTTTGGAACGCCGCGCCGGCCGTGACCGCGCGGCGGCCGTCGATGCGCAGGCCCCAGGGCGAGAGCGGCGTCGGCGCGCTGTCCAGCCCTTCGGCCAGCAGGGCGGCGCGCGCCTCGTCCCGCGTCGCCCTCAAGGTGTTCACCCGCAGGTCGAGCGGCGCCGGGTCGAGGGTCGCGGCCATCTCGGAGGCAAGCCGGTCGCCGAAGCGGGCTTGCAGATGCGGCAGCAGCCAGTCGGGTACCTCGAGCGCCACGGCCTCCGGCATCTCCGGATGGTGCAGGGTGTGGCCTTCCAGGGCACGGGCGGCGTCGGCCTCGATCCGCAGCAAGGGCGCCGGGCCGTACTGGCCGCCGGAGTAGGACTGCTTGACGCCGGCAAAGGTCCAGCCTTCCAGCAGCAGGGACGCGGCGGCCATCATGCGCGGCGTCGGCGCGGTCCCGGCCCGTTCGGTCCACCAGGCGAGCCGCCGCCGCGCCCGCAGGACCCGCCACGCCCGGTCCGACACCGCCCGGCGGTCGCCGGAGCCGATGAAGCGCCGTGCCCGGAAGAAGTCGTTCGCCACGGCGTCGGCGGGTCGGCGGGGGAATGCGTCGATCTCGGTCAGCAGCTCAATCGAGGCCGCAAGGCGCGCGGCCGGGGTCACGCCGGCAGGGTCATTGGAGGAGGTTGGGCAGGGCGTCGAGGCCGGAGATCGCCGTCGCCACGCCGCTGAGGCCGTACTCGTCGGGCTGTCCCTTGCGGTTGCACCAGAACACCCGGGCGCCGAACGCCGCCGCCGCCTGCGCGTCCCAAGCGTTGGAGGACACGAAGGCGACCTGCGCCGGGGCCACGCCGAAGCGCCGGGTCATCAGGGCATACACCCGCGGGTCCGGCTTGAACACGCCCACGTCTTCGACGCTCAGCACGGCGTCCAGCAGCGGCGCCAAGCCCCCGGCCTGCACGGCGGCGTCCAGCATGGCAGGGTCGCCGTTCGACAGGATGGCCGTTTGCAGGCCCTGGCCGCGCAGGGCTTGCAGCGCGGGCGCCGCATCGGGAAAGGCCGGCAGGCGCCAATAAGCGTCGCGCAGCAGGTTCAGCACCGCCGGGTCGGTGATTCCGTGCCCGGCGGCGACAAAGGCCAGGGCGTCCTGCGTGACCTGCCAAAAGCTGCGGTGGTGGCCGGACCCCATCAGCGAGCGGACCCAGGTGTATTCAAGCTGCTTGTTCCGCCATTCCGCGCTGATCCGCTCCCAATCCGGCGGCAGGCGGTCGGCGTGGCGCTGCATGGCGGCGTGTACGTCGAACAGGGTGCCGTAGGCGTCGAACACCACGGCGCGGATGCCGCCCCCACCCCTGCCGCTTGCGGCCGGGTCGCTCATGGCTCCTGCCGGTAGTTCGGCGACTCGCGGGTGATCGCCACGTCGTGGACATGGCTTTCCCGCAGCCCGGCGCCGGTGATGCGTCGGAACCGGGCGTTGCGCTGCAGCTCGTCGATGGTGGCGCTTCCGGTGTAGCCCATGCCGGCCCGCAGGCCGCCGACCAGTTGGTGCACCACGGCGGCGACCGGCCCCTTGTAGCCGACCCGGCCCTCGATCCCCTCCGGCACCAGCTTCAGCGTGTCCTTGATCTCCTGCTGGAAATACCGGTCGGCCGAGCCGCGCGCCATGGCGCCGATGCTGCCCATGCCGCGGTAGCTCTTGAAGGAGCGGCCCTGATACAGGAACACCTCGCCCGGCGCTTCCTCCGTTCCGGCCAGCAGGCTGCCGACCATGGCGCAGTCCGCCCCGGCGCCGATGGCCTTCACCAGGTCGCCGGACGTGCGGATGCCCCCATCGGCGATGGCCGGCACGCCGCGCTCCCGACAAGCGGCGGCGGTTTCCAGCACGGCGGTGAACTGCGGCACGCCGACGCCGGCGACGACGCGGGTGGTGCAGATGCTGCCGGGGCCGATGCCGATCTTCACGCTGTCGGCGCCGGCGTCGATCAGCGCCAGCGCGCCCTCCGGCGTCGCCACGTTGCCGGCGATGATCTGCACGGCGTTGGACAGCCGCTTGATCTTCTCCACCGACCCCAGCACGCCCGCGGAGTGCCCGTGCGCGGTGTCGATCACGATCACGTCCGTTTCCGCCGCCACCAGCGCCTGCGCGCGGGCCAGGCCGTCCTCCCCCACTCCGGTCGCGGCGGCGGCGCGCAGGCGGCCCAGCTCGTCCTTGTTGGCGAGCGGGTGAGCCTGCGCCTTGTCCATGTCCTTCACGGTGATCAGGCCGATGCAGCGGTAGGCGTCATCAACCACGAGCAGCTTCTCGATCCGATGGCGGTGCAGCAGGTGCCGCGCCTCCTCCCGGTCCACGTCGGCCGGCACGGTGACGAGGCGTTCCCGGGTCATCAGCTCGTACACGCGTACGCCGGGGTCGGTGGCGAAGCGCACGTCGCGGTTGGTCAGGATGCCGACCAGCCGCCCGGTGTCCCGCTCCACCACGGGGAAGCCGCTGATGTGGTGCTGCGCCATCATCGCCCGCGCTTCCGCAAGCGTTTGGTCGGGGTGGATGGTCAGCGGGTTGACCACCATGCCGGACTCGAACTTCTTGACCCGGCGGACCTGCGCCGCCTGCTCCGCGATGTCGAGGTTCTTGTGGATCACCCCGATGCCGCCGAGCTGCGCCATGACGATGGCCATGGCCCCTTCCGTCACCGTGTCCATCGCCGACGAGATCAGCGGGATGTGCAGGCTGATGGTGCGGGTGAGCTTGGCGCGGGTGCTGACGCTTGCCGGCAGCACCTTGGAATAGGCAGGCGCGATCAGCACGTCGTCGAAGGCCAACGCCTCCTCGATGCGGAGGGGCGGGATCGTCTCGGCATGGTTGCTGTCCGGCGCCATGGTGGGGACCTTTCATCCGCGGGCGGCCCGGCTTCGGGTCCCCATCCTTGGCGGTTTGACATAGGCCCCGGCGCGGACCGGCGCAAGCGCGGCGTGACTGCCAGCGGGCGTTGAGGAGCGTCCCGTGCTAACCCGCCGCGCGAGGCCGGAACCCGGTCGCCACCACGTACAGCTCGCTCGACTCCTTGCGGCTGGACGGCGGCTTCGCGTGGCGGACGCTGGCAAACGAGCGCTTCATCTGTTCCAGCATTGCCCGCTCCGACCCGCCCTGGAACACCTTGGCGACGAAGCCGCCGCCGTCCGCCAGCATCTCCAGCGCGAAGTGCAGCGCAAGCTCGGCCAGCCCCATGATGCGCAGGTGGTCGGTCGCGTTGTGCCCGGTGGTGTTGGGCGCCATGTCCGACAGCACGAGGTCCGCCTTGCCGCCCAGCAGCGCCGCGAGTTGGCCGGGCACGGCGTCGTCGGTGAAGTCGCCTTGCAGGATCGTGGCGCCGGGCACCGGGTCCATCGACAGCAGATCGACGCCCGCCACGGCCGCCGCGCCCCGCTTCACCGCCACCTGGGTCCAGCCGCCCGGCGCGGCGCCCAGGTCCACCACCTTCGCGCCGCGGCCGATCAGGTGGAAGCGGTCGTCCAGCTCGATCAGCTTGAACGCGGCGCGGGAGCGCCAGCCCTGCTCCTTGGCCGCCCGCACATAGGGATCGTTTAACTGCCGCTGCAGCCATTTCTGCGACGCCGTGGTGCGGCCCCGCGCCGTTTTCAGCGACACCGTGAGGCCGCGGGACGGGCGCGCCGGGATGCCCTTGGGCGTGTCTTTGCTCATGCCGGCAAGGCCGTGCGGGGGTATGCCCGGCCTTGCCCGTCCCTCGGCGCGAGCGGGCGATACGGACCGCCATGCCGTTGGCGCATCATGCGCAGCAGCATCCCCTCCCGCAGGCCACGGTCCGCGACGACGACCTCGCTGGCCGGCCAGGTCCGGCGGATCGCCTCGAACACCGCGCAGCCCGGCAGCACGAAGTCCGCCCGCTCCGCGCCCACACAAGGGTGCAGGGCCAGGCCGTCCCGCCCGAGGCCGCGCAGCATATCCAGCGCACCGTCCGCCGCCGCCGCGCTCAGCACGCGGCCATCGACCAGCGGACGCCGGTAACGCTGCAATCCCATCGCCACCCCGGTCAGCGTCGTCACCGTGCCGCTGGTGCCCAGCAGCCGCACGCCGCCCATCCGACCCTCATGCGCGATGCAGTGCACCCGCTCGAACGGCGCGAGCCGGGCGGCGGCGTCATCCACCATGGCGAGGAACCCGTCCGCGGTGAACGCCGCGGCCCCGTAACGCTCGGACAGGTTGACCACGCCGATGGGCAGGCTGTCGTAGCCGATCAGCTCCGGCCGGCCGCCGGGGCCGTCGAGGCGCACCCAGGCCAGCTCGGTCGAGCCGCCGCCGATGTCGAACAGCAGCGCCCGGCGGCCCGCGCCGGTCAGCAGGGTGGCGCAGCTTTCCAGGGCAAGCTCCGCCTCCTCCCGCGCCGAGATCACGTCGAACCGGATGCCGGTTTCCGCCCGCACCCGGGCCAGGAACTCGCCGACGTTGGCGGCACGCCGGCAGGCTTCCGTAGCGATGGCCCGCATCGCCCGGATCGGCCGCCGGGCCATGCGGGCGGAGCACGCCTGCAGCGCGTCGATGGCGCGGTCCATGGCGTGGGCGCTCAGCCTTCCCGTGGTCTGCAGCCCCTCGCCCAGCCGCACGATCCGGCTGAAGCTGTCCAACACCCGGAAGCCGCCGCCATCGGGCGCACCGATCAGCAGCCGGCAGTTGTTGGTGCCGAGGTCGAGCGCGGCGAAGGCCGGGCGGCGTCCATCGCGGTCGCCGTTATGACTTCGGGCGTGGTTGGATTGCAGCGCGTCGACCATCCGGGGTCCCTTCAAAGGTCCCATATGGCGTCAGTGTCCACGCCGTTTGATAGCGGGCGCAAGCTGAATGTTCACAATCGCCTGCCGATGGTTGCTCGGCCTGGGACGGCATGGTATCTGCCGAACCGCACCGCGCTGCGGCGTTGGGGGATAGTTTAGCGGTAGAACTTCCGACTCTGACTCGGAAAGCCTTGGTTCGAATCCAGGTCCCCCAGCCACACCGTCACCACGGGATTGGCTCTCCTCGTTGGTCATAGAACCCGCCGTTGTGCTCCGCCCGCAATCCGCCCAGCACGGCGATCAGTTCGCCGGCCGCCAGTTCGGGCGGACGCACATCGAGGCCGGTTTTAGCGAAGGGCTTGGACAGCGCCGTGTCCACGGTGCCCGGATGCAGCGCCACGCAGACGCCCGCCGGGTTGTGCCGGCGCAGCTCCACCGCGGCGGTCCGCACCAGTTGGTTGAGCGCGGCCTTGGACGCGCGGTAGCTGTGCCAGCCGCCCAGCCGGTTGTCGCCGATGCTGCCGACGCGGGCGGAGAGCGTGGCGAACACGGCGCGACCCTCGCGCGGGAGAAGCGGGCAGAAGTGCTTCATCAGCAGCGCCGGGCCGATGGCGTTCACGGCAAAGGCGTGCGCCATGTGGGCGGGGTCGATGTCGCGCCAACTGCGCTCGGGCCGGAAGCGGGCGTCGTGCAGGAAGCCGGTGGCGTCCAGCACGAGGCGGATCTCGCCTTGTGCCGCCGCCCAGGCCGCCGCGGCGGCGACGCTCGGCTCCGACAACAGGTCGAGCGGCGGGCTGCTGCCGCGGCAGCCTGGGCG
>CALMAB010000523.1 GCA_937858325.1 uncultured Acetobacteraceae bacterium | reverse complement strand
GGCGCCATCATCGGCACCGCGGCCAAGGCCGGGCGGGACAAGGTGACGGTGGTCGCCAGCCCCGGCATCTACGACGTGGGCGCTTGGCTGGAGCAGTTGCTCGCGGAAAGCACGGGCAAGCAGGGCCACGGCATCGTGCCGGTCGATCTCGAGCCGCTGGGCGCGCCGGACGCCTACGGCGAGGACCGGGTGTTTGCCTACCTGCGCCTGACCACGGCACCCGACGCGGCGCAGGACGCGGCGGTGGCGGCGCTGGAGCAGGCGGGCCAGCCGGTGGTGCGCCTGTCGCTGTCCAGCACGGTCCAGGTGGCGCAGCAGTTCTTCCTGTGGGAGTTCGCCACCGCCGTCGCCGGCTCGGTCATCGGCATCAACCCGTTCGACCAGCCGGACGTGGAGGCGAGCAAGGTCGAGACGCGCAAGCTGACGGACGCCTATGCCGCCACCGGCAAGCTGCCGGAGGAGGCGCCGTTCCTGGTGTCCGACGGGATCAAGCTGTTCACCGACCCGCGCGACCAGGACGCACTGCGGCAGGACAGCCTGGATGCGGTGATCAAGGCGCACCTGGACCGCGCCGGACCCGGCGACTACGTGGCGCTGCTGGCCTACATCGACCGCAACACCACGCACATCGAGGCCCTGCAGGCGCTGCGCACCCGCATCCGCGACAAGAAGCGGGTGGCGACCTGCGTGGGGTTCGGGCCGCGCTTCCTGCACTCGACGGGCCAGGCCTACAAGGGCGGGCCGAACAGCGGCGTGGTGCTGCAGATCACCGCGGACGACGCGAAGGACCTGCCCGTGCCCGGCGAGAAGTACACGTTCAGCGTGGTCAAGGCCGCCCAGGCCCGCGGCGACTTCGACGTGCTGGCGGAGCGGGGACGGCGGGCGCTGCGGGTGCATTTGGGGGCGGACGTGGACGCCGGGCTGGCGCGGCTGGCCCGCGCCGTGGACGCGGCGCTGTAGGGGAACGAAAGCATGGAACTCGGGATCGTCGGCCTCGGCCGCATGGGCGGCAACATCAGCCAGCGCTTGATGCGCGCCGGGCACCGCACCGTCGTGTATGACCGGAACGACGCGGCGGTGCACAGCCTCGCGGACAAGGGGGCCGCGGCGTCGAGCGGCCTCGCGGACATGGTGGCGAAGCTGTCGCCGCCCCGCGCCGTGTGGGTCATGCTGCCGGCGGGCAAGATCACGGAAACCACGGTGGCCGAGCTGGGGGAACTGCTCAGCCAGGGCGACACGATCATCGACGGCGGCAACACCTTCTACAAGGACGACATCCGGCGGGCCAGGGAACTCGCCGGCAGGGGCATCACCTACGTCGATGTCGGCACGTCGGGCGGCATCTGGGGGATCGAGCGCGGCTATTGCATGATGATCGGGGGCGAGGAGGAAGCGGTGCGCCGCCTTGACCCGATCTTCGCGACGCTGGCACCCGGCATCGGCACCATCGAGCGGACGCCCGAGCGGGAGGGATGCGACCCGCGGGCCGAGCAGGGCTACATTCATGCAGGACCGGCCGGCGCCGGGCACTTCGTCAAGATGGTGCACAACGGCATCGAGTACGGGCTGATGCAGGCCTATGCCGAAGGGTTCGACATCCTGCAAAGCAAGAACAGCGACCACCTGCCGGAGGCCGAGCGGTTCGACATCAACGTGACCGAGGTGGCCGAGGTGTGGCGCCGCGGCAGCGTGGTCAGCTCCTGGCTGCTGGACCTGACTGCCATTGCGCTGGCCAAGGACGGCGACCTGTCGGCCTACCAGGGCGAGGTGGAGGACAGCGGCGAGGGACGCTGGACGGTGGAGGCGGCCATCGAGCAGGCGGTGCCGGCGTCGGTGATCACCGCCAGCCTGTATGCGCGCTTCGAAAGCCGGCGGCACCACAGCTTCGCCAACAAGCTGCTGTCGGCGATGCGCGCCGGGTTCGGCGGCCATGTGGAGCCGAAGACGCCGGGCGTGATCCCGCAGCCGGTGGACAAGCCCGCCGAGGTCAAGGTGCAGGAACACGAGCGGGAAACCTAGGCCGTGGCGGACGCCTCCGCCGCCCTGTCCGGTCCCGAGAACCTCGCGCCCGCCGCCCCGGCGCCGCCCTGCACGATGGTGATCTTCGGGGCCGGCGGGGACCTGACGAAGCGGCTGCTGATCCCGTCCATCTACAACATGCGACAGGCCGGGCTGCTGCAGGACGGCTTCCAGGTCATCGGCGTGGACCGGGTGGAGCACGACGACGAGGCCTACCGTGGCGCCCTGACGGAGGCCATGCAGAGCTTCGCGGGCGACAAGGGCGGCGAGTTCAGCCCGGGCAAGCTGGACGGCGACGCCTGGGGCTGGGTGCGCGACCGGCTGTCCTACCAGGTGGGGGACCTTGGGGATGCCGGGACCTTTGAGGCGCTGAACCGGCGCATCAAAGGCAACTGCGTGTTCTACCTGGCGGTCGCCGCCCGGTTCTTCGGCCCGGTGCTGACCCAGTTGGCCGACGGCGGGCTGATGAAGGAGGAGGGCGGGCTCCGCCGCGTGGTGGTGGAAAAGCCGTTCGGCCACGACCTCGCCAGCGCCAAGGCGCTCAACCGGCTGATCCTGGACAAGATGGACGAGAGCCAGGTGTATCGGATCGACCATTTCCTCGGCAAGGAAACGGTGCAGAACCTCATGGCGCTGCGCTTCGGCAACGGCATCTTCGAGCCGCTGTGGAACCGCAACTACATCGACCACGTGCAGATCACCGCGGCCGAGACGGTGGGCGTGGAAAAGCGGGGTGCGTTCTATGAAGCGACCGGCGCGCTCCGGGACATGGTGCCGAACCACATGTTCCAGCTGCTGGCGATGACGGCGATGGAGCCGCCGAACAGCTTCGACGCCGACGCGGTGCGGACGGAGAAGGCCAAGGTCCTGCAGGCGGTCAAGCCGCTCACCGCCGAGGCCGTGGCGCGGGACGTGGTGCGCGGCCAGTACGGCCCGGGACGCCTGGGCGGCAAGGAGATGCCGGGCTACCGCGAGGAGCCGGACGTTGCCGCCGACAGCACGACCGAGACCTTCATCGCGCTGCGTCTCATGATCGACAACTTCCGCTGGGCGGGCGTGCCGTTCTACGTGCGGACCGGCAAGCACATGACGGTGCGCCGCACGGAGATCGTCATCCATTTCAAGCAGGCGCCCTATGCCCTGTTCCGCGACACGCCGGTGGACAAGCTGACGCCCAACGCCATGGTGATCCACGTGCAGCCGAGCGAGGGCATTACGCTGAACATCAGCGCCAAGGTGCCGGGGCCGACGCTGCACCTCGGCCGGGTGGGCATGGACTTCCGCTACGCCGACTATTTCAACACCCCGTCCAACACCGGGTACGAGACGCTGCTATACGACGTGATGATCGGCGACGCGACCTTGTTCCAGCGCGCCGACAACGTGGACGCCGGCTGGCAGGTCGTGCAGCCGGTCCTGGATGCGGTCGAGGCCGGCCATACGGACGTGCAGCCCTACGCCGCCGGCTCGGCCGGCCCGGCGGCAGCGGACGCGCTGCTGGAACGGGACGGCCGCCATTGGCTGGCGCTCGGCGCATGACCCGCCCCCAGAACCGCCCGGTCCGCCTCGTGGTGTCCGACGTGGACGGCACGCT
>CALMAB010000522.1 GCA_937858325.1 uncultured Acetobacteraceae bacterium | reverse complement strand
GAGCCGCCGCGGCCCGCTCCGGCATCCGCGGCGGCCTCGGGCGCAAGGCGAAGCTCAGGGCTTCAACGCGCCCACGGCATCGACGAAAACGGCATACACCGAGGTGCTGGCCGCCATGAACAGGCGGTTCTTCTTGCGCCCGCCGAAGCACAGGTTGGCGCAGGTTTCCGGCAGGTGGATCTTGCCGATCAGCTCGCCGGTCGGCGCGTAGCAGCGCACCCCGTCCTCTTTTGGGTCGGCCCAGCCCATGCTGCACCAAACGTTGCCCTCCGTGTCGGTGCGCACGCCGTCCGTGAAGCCCGGCGCGAAGTCCTCGGCGAACACCTTGCCGCCGGACAGCTTGTCGCCCTCCACGGTGAAGGAGCGGATGTTCGCCGGGCCGCCATGGGTGATGCCGCTGTCGATGACGTACAGCGTCTTCTCGTCCGGCGAGAAGCAGATGCCGTTCGGGCGGGCGAAGTCGTCCACGACCACGCTGGCCGTGCCGGATTGCGGGTCAAGGCGATAGACGTTCCGCGGCAGCTCCGCCGTGTCCTTGTGGCCCTCGTAGGGGCCATCGATGCCGTAGCCCGGGTCGGTGAACCAGACGGCGCCGTCCGACGCCACCGCCAGGTCGTTCGGCGCGTTCAGCGGCTTGCCCTGGTACTTGTCGATCAGCACGGTGATGCTGCCGTCGTGCTCGGTCCGCGTGACCCGGCGCGCGTCGTGCTCGCAGGTCAGCAGCCGGCCTTCCCGGTCGATGGTGTTGCCGTTGGAGTAGTTGGACGGGGCGCGGAACACGCTGACGTGCCCGTCCACCTCCGACCATTGCATCATGCGGTTGTTGGGGATGTCGCTCCACACCAGGCGCCGGCTCGCGGGGAAGTACGCCGGGCCTTCCGCCCAGCGGAACCCCGTGGCGATCCGCTCGATGGCGGCGTTGCCGACCTTGCCGTGGAAGCGCTTGTCCAGGACCTCGACCCGCGGGTCCGGGTAACGGGTGCCCGGCAGGTCGCCGAGCGGCAGGCGGTCGGCACGGGCCGCCCGGGACGCGGCGACGGTTGCGGCCGCCGCGGCGGCGGCGAGGACTTGACGTCTTTGCATGTGCTCTCCCCTTGCTGCCCCGTCTTGCGGTGCGGGGCTGGCGGAGGTTAACCAGGCTGAAAGCGGAGGTCCACGCCCGCTTTGTCGCCGGCGGTCCCGTCTGGATGCCAGGGTCTTTACCATGCAACTCACAAGGGCGTTCGTCCGAGCGCGGCGGCGGCCATTGCTACAATCGCCAGCGTCGTCCCTGGCCGTTCGCTATCACCCAGGTGCCAAGCTGCCGAAAGGCCCATGACGGACAGGACCCATTGCAGCAAGCGCCTGCGCTCCAGCGACGCGCACGCCGCGACAAGTTCAACCCGCCGCTCAAAGCGCCCTGGCTGCAACGCGACGTCTCCGCCAGGATTGCGGAACAAGTTGGCGTAGTCGTAGCCACGCTCGCCCACAAGGCCCTTCGGGTCGATCGCAAGCCAACCTTTGGCCCCGAAATCAAGGATGTTGTCGTGATGGATGTCGCCGTGCAGCACGCCGACGTCCCGCGGGTTTGCCAGCAGGTCACTCAACTCGATCATGGCCACGGCGAAGATGCCGCCATGCGAAAGGGCCGCGGTTTCGAGTTCCCGGAACCAAGTCTCCAGCGGACACAGCTCCGGTCGCGGCGCCGACCGCGGCGCGTGAAGCTTGGCGACCACGCCGCAGATGACGCGGTTTGCCTCGTCATCCCTTCCAGCGCGGGCCATCGCGCTCAAACAGGACGCTCCTTGCGCCCGCTCCAGGAGAACGGCTTCGGCGTCATGCGCCAGCACGGCGGCGGCGCCTTGCCCCGCCCACCATGCCATCAGTGCGCCCCCGGCCCTTTCCTCGGGATCAACAGCAATCTTCAGCATCGCAGCCGCGCCCCGGCATCGTACCGGAAGCAGCTTGCTGCTGCGGGTCGTCATGGGTTCGCCGTCTTGCGACAGGCCCCAACGAAGCAAGTAGTCGTCGAACATCCGGGCAAGCTACCACGTCTGGCCGCAGCCACGCGGGGCAGTACAATGGTTCGGATGATTGAGAGTGATGCGAGCCACTGTTGCTCAGCATGGTCCCTCACTGTGACGGCGCAACTGGCCGGTTCGCCAGGTGTTGAGCGGCAGGCCGGCTTGACTTAGGCGTTGCGCCCGGCCCGTTTCATTTGGAGAACCCCCATGGACCCCGTCGCCACCGCACAATGGGACCTGTCCGGCCCGCCCCCGGACGCCATGCCCGGCGCCGGCGCGACCCTGCGGCAGGTGCATGTCAAGGCCGGGCACGTCGCCACACGGCACAGCCACCCGCACGAGCAGTTCCTGCTGGTGATGAGCGGCGCCGGCCGGTTGGAATGCGAGGCCGGCACCGTGCCCCTGCGGCCCGGCACCGTTATCCGCTTCGCGCCGGGCGCCTGGCACAGCGCGGAGTTCACCGCCGACACCGTGCTGACCGAGTTCAACCTGGCGGCAACGCCCGGCTGAAACCCGCCGCGTTCGGGGCGCTAGCCCGCCCCGGCGCGGCCTTCAAGGTGCGCCTCGATCTGCTTCCAGATCACCACCTCGTCCGTCACCAGCCATTCCCGCTGCACGCGCCCGCCCACGACCTCCGCGTGGCTGAGGCCCATGACATACACGGGGGCGCCAGTCGGCTCGCCGAAATGGCCGAAGCCGGCGTGGGTGCCGCGCAGCGACCAGCGGAGTGCCGTGCGCGGCGCCTGGCCGGCGTCGTGGTTGGCCGTGGCGCTCTCGACCGTCAGCACCGCATCGGGAAAGGATGCGAGGTAGCCGAGAAAGAAGCGGTCGATGTCGTCGTGGCCGTGGAAGCTTTCGCCGCCCGGGGCCGCAAGGCTGGCGCCGTGGAAGTACAGGTCGCGGATCGCCGAGGTGTCCTTTTGGCCCCAGATGCGCTGATAGCCGTCGCAAAGGAGGTCGATCTCCGCCCCCTGCTGCACCACCGGGCGGTAGCGGCCCGGCAGGTCGTGCTCCGGCAGGAAGAAGCCGACCTTGCCCGACGCGCGCAGGTCCTGCGCCACCATCTGCCGTGCCAGCTCCCGCGGGTCCAGGCCGAGGCAGCGGGCGAAGCTCGCCTGGTCGCGGACCAGCCACTCCTCCGTCACCTGCTCGTTCGTCACCCAGCAGTCGGCGATGATGCGGGACTTCACCAGCCGCCCGGTCGCCCGGCCGTAGCTGCCGTCGCCCTGGTGGCGCATCACGGAGATCAGGCGGTGCGACGACAGGAAGGAGCCGTCGCCGCCATCGGCCCAGATCAC
>CALMAB010000521.1 GCA_937858325.1 uncultured Acetobacteraceae bacterium | reverse complement strand
CAGGTTGAACGGGAAGATCGTCGCCGAGCGGATCTGCTGCACGCCGGCGAACACCCGGCCGATCAGCGCCTGCGCCTTGTCGGACGCCGCCTTGCGGTCGGCGAACGGCTTCATGCGTACCACGATGAACGCCGCGTTGGACTGGTTGCCGCTGTCGAGCAGCGAGAAACCGACGATTGACAGCACGTTCTGGATTTGCGGGATGTCCTTGACCACCGCCTCCACCCGCTCCACCACGCCGCGGGTGCGGGTCACGCTGGCGCCGTCCGGCAGCTGCACGGCGACGAAGAACGCGCCCTGGTCCTCGTCCGGCAGGAAGCCGGTCGGCGTCCGCAAGTTCAGAACGTAGATGCCGCCGCCGCACAGCAGCACGACCAGCAGGCCGACGATGCCGACCCGCAGGAGCCGCGCGACCACCGCGGCGTAGCCGTCCCGCACCCAATCGATGCCGCGCCCGATCCGGCCGAGGATGCCGCGCTTCGGCCCGCCGTGCCGCAGGAACACGCCGCACAGCGCCGGGGAGAGCGTGAGCGCGTTGATCGCCGAGATCAGCACGGACACGCTGATGGTCACGGCGAACTGGCGGAACAGCGTGCCGGAGATGCCGGGGATGAACGCAATCGGCACGAACACCGACAGCAGCACCAGCGTGATGGCGATGATCGGCGCGGTGATCTGCGCCATGGCCTTTTTCGTGGCGTCCTTGGAGGACAGCTCCGGCTCTTCTTCCATCACGCGCTCGACGTTTTCCACCACCACGATGGCGTCATCGACGACGATGCCGATGGCCAGCACGAGCGCCAGCAGCGACACGGTGTTCGCGGTGTAGCCGAGCGCCAACAGCACGGCGAAGGTGCCGATCAGGCTGACCGGCACGGCGATGGTCGGGATGATGGTCGCGCGGAGGTTGCCCAGGAACAGGAACACCACGACCACCACCAGCGCGAAGGCTTCCAGCAGCGTGGACTTCACCTCGGCGATGGTGTCGGACACGAAGGTCGAGCTGTTGTAGAACACCTGCGACTTGAGGCCTTCGGGGTAGCGCTTGGACAGGTCGTCGAGCGCCGCCTGCACGCGGTCGGCCGTCCGCACCGCGTTGGCGCCGGGGGCGAGGTACACGCCGAGCGTCACCGCCGGGTTGCCGTTCAGCCGGCTTTCGCTGTCCTGCGTCGCGGCGCCCAGCTCGACCCGCGCCACGTCGCGCACCCGCAGCACCGAGCCGTCGGGATTGGCGCGGAGCAGGATGTCGCCGAACTCCTCCGGCGTCGTGAGGCGCCCCTTGGTTTGCAGGTTGATCTGGAACTGGGTGTCGTTGCTGGTCGGGCGCGCGCCGACCCGGCCGACCGGCGCCTGCACGTTCTGCTGCTGGATCGCCAGGATCACGTCGCTCGGCGCCAGGTTGAGGCTGACCATCCGGCTGGTGTCGAACCAGATGCGCATGGAATAGTCGAGCGCGCCGAACAGCGTGGCCGACCCCACGCCGCTCACCCGGGACAGCCGGTCGAGCACGTTGATCGTCACGTAGTTCGAGATGAACAGGGGGTCCTGCTTCGCCCCTTCGCTGGAGAACGCCAGGAACTCCAAGATCGCCGAGGACCGCTTCTGCACGGTGACGCCCTGGCGCTGCACCTCCGCCGGCAGGCGGGACAGCGCCGCCTGCACGCGGTTGTTGACGTTGACGGTGTTGATGTCCGGGTTCGTTCCCAGCGCGAACGACACCGTCAGCCCATAGCTCCCGTCGTTCGCGGAGTTGGACTTCATGTAGATCATCTGGTCGGCGCCGTTGACCTGGGCTTCCAGAGGCTGGGCCACGGTCGCCTCCACCACCGCCGCGGACGCGCCGGGGTAGCGGGTCGTGACCTGCACCTGCGGCGGCACGACGTCGGGGAACTGGCTGACGGGGATCACGGTCATCGCGATCAGCCCGGCGATCACCGTGATGATGGCGATGACGATGGCGAGCCGCGGCCGGTCAACGAAAACGGCGGAGATCATGGCGCTACGTCCGCGGCGCCGACGCGGGGAGCGTCGGGCCGGCACTGGCCGGGCCGGGGTTCACGGTGATGCCGGGTCTTACGCGCTGCACGCCATCCACCACCACCGTCTCCCCTTCTTTCAGCCCGGCCGAGATCACCGCGAGGCCCGGCGTGTTCTGGCCCAGCTGGAGCCGGCGCTGCTCCACCTTATTGCCGTCGCCCACGACCCAAACGTAGCTGCCCTGCTGGTCCGACAGGACGGCGCTGCGCGGGATCACGATCTGGTCAACCGGCTCCACGCCTTCCAGTGTCACCGTCACGAACTCCCCGTCCGACAGTTCCCGGTCGCCGGGTGCGCCGGGCTTCGATCCCGGCAGCAGCGGGTTGGGAATGCGCCCGCGCAGCGTCAGGGTGTCGGTGTTGGCCGCCACCGTCGGATCGGCGTAGTCGAGCTTGCCGGCCTGGTCGTACATCTTGCCGTTGGGCAGCCGCAGCTTGATCGTCACCGCGCCGAAGCCGCCCGCCTTGCCGCCATAGCGGTCCCGCAGGTCGGTGGCGGCCCGGACGGAAACGGGGAACAGCACATACATCGGGTCCTGGCTCACGATGGTCGCGAGCACGCCAGAGCTTGGGCTGACCACGTTGCCCTCCGTCACGGTGGTGCGGCTGATCTTGCCGTCGATGGGCGCCTTGATCTCGGTGTAATCAAGGTTGGTCTGCGCCAGCCGCAGCTGCGCCTGCGCGTTGGACAGCTGCGCCGCCTGGCTCCGCTGCGTGGCCCGCGCGTCGTCCACCAGGCTGCGCTGGCCCGCTGGCGTGTTCAGCAGCGCCTCCGCCCGGCCCAGGGTCAGGCTGCTACCCTGCAGCACGGCCTGAGCCTGCGCGACGGATGCGGCCGCAGCGGCGACCTGCGCCTCGAACGGGGCGCGCTCCAGCCGATACAGCACGTCGCCGGTGCGTACTTCCGCGCCCTCGGTGAATTGGCGCTCCTGCAAGAAGGCCGTCACGCGGGCGACCAGATCGACGCGGCTGATCGCCTGGATGCGGCCGACGAACTCGCTGGTCTCGGTGACTGGCTGCTTTTTCGCCTGCGCGACGCCGACGGCGGGGGGGCCTCCGGGACCGGGCTGCGCCAGCGCCGGGCCGGCAAGGGCGAGCAGAACGAGCGCCAGCGGGGAAAAGCGGCAGAACATCAGGATCACTTTCGCAGTACCGGCGCTGCGGGTCCAGCGAAGGCAGGCCTCCGCATTGTCAGCTTGTCGCCATTGCAGCACATCCAACCGAACCTTGCACGTTCGGCAGCATCGTCTCACCCCGGCCAATCGGGGAGGCTGCCCGGCTGGGCGGGGATGCTGCACGCGGCAGTTATCGCGAGGCTTGCCGCGCCGGGCGCGGTTGATCGCGCATCCGGTTTGGTTTTAAGGAGGGCGCCGGTGCGGGTGGCGTTTCTTGGAGCGCCGGCATAGGCGTCAGCAGGGGGTTCGAACCCCTGCGCGCGCCAGGCGCTATGCCTCCGAAAAGCAGGAGAGTGACGATGGCGCGCGACGACATCTTGGAACCAATCCGGCATCGGGCGTACCGGTTGTGGGAACAGGCTGGCCGTCCCGAAGGCGGCGACCTGGAATTCTGGGAACGTGCCCGGCAGGAGATCGAGGCGGAACAGGCCGCAGAGGCCGCCGTGCCCGACCCGGCCGCGGCGGCCAAGGAGCAGCCCCTGTGATCGACGACCCTGGAACCGACGACCCTGGGAACGACACCCCGCCCGACCGCTTGGCGTCGCATCCGAAAAGCCCCTACTACAATGCCGCCCTGCTTGGGCGCGGCGTGGGGGTGCGGTTCAAGGGCGTGGAAAAGAACAACGTGGAAGAGTACTGCGTGAGCGAAGGCTGGGTGCGCCTGGCCGTCGGCAAGGCCGTGGACCGAACGGGCGCGCCGATGACGATGAAGCTGACGGGGCCGGTCGAGGTGTATTTTCGGGACACGGTGGCGGACAAAGCCTGAGGCCGCGTCCCGGGCCGCCGTCCCGGCAGAAGGCGCCCCGGCGTCAGCCATGCCGGCGGCAGAACTCCTCCGCGCCCAGCGTGCGGAAGTCCGCCATCGCCGCGCCGATCCGCTCGTGCGGCCAGTCCCACCAGGCGATCCGCAGCAGGTCCGCCATCACGGCGTCGGAGAACCTCATGCGCAGCACCCGGGCAGGGTTGCCGGCGACCACCGCGAAGTCCGGCACGTCCTTGGTGACGATCGCCCCGGCGCCCACGGCCGCCCCGGTGCCGACCGTGACGCCCGGCAGCACCACGGCGCCGTGGCCGATCCAGGCGTCGTGCCCCAGCGTCACCGGGCTGCCCCGGCGCCAAGCAAAGAATTCGCGGTCATCGGCACCCAGTCCGTAGGCGCTGCTGCGGTAGCCGACGTGGCTCAGCATCACCCGGTCGAGCGGATGGTTGCCCGGGTTCAGCCGTGCGTGCGCCGCAATCGAGCAGAACTTGCCGATGGCCGCATGGATGATGTCGCTGTCGTTCACGACGTAGGAGTAGTCGCCGAAGCTGCTTTCGGCGACCTTGCTACGGGCGCCGACCTCGCACCAGCGGCCAAAGGTGGTGGCACGCACGGACGCGGTGCGGTGGATGCTGGGGGTCTCGCCCAAGCGCTTCCCCACGGACGCCGGGTCCGCAGATGCGGTCAGTTCAGGAACACCTTGCCCGGGTTCATGATCCCGCGCGGGTCCAGTGCCGTCTTGATCTGCCGCATGACCGCCAGCGTTTCCGCCCCGTGCTCCGCTTCCAGGAACTCGCGCTTGCCGATGCCGATGCCATGCTCGCCGCTGCAGGAGCCGCCGAGCGCCAGCGCCCGGCCTACGATCCGCTTGTCGAGGGCCCAGGCCCGCGCCAGCCCGTCCTCGCCCGGCGGCACCAGGATGACCGTGTGGAAGTTGCCGTCGCCGACATGGCCGACGATGGGCGCCAGCAGGCCGGACTGCTCGATGTCCCCCTTTGCGCCGACGATCAGCTCGGTCATGCGGGAGATCGGCACGATGGCGTCCGTCGCCAAGCCGCGATGGCCCGGGCGCAGGGCGAGCGCGGCCCAGTAGGCGTCGTGCCGCGCCTTCCACAGCCGGTTGCGCTCCGCGGCGTCCGTCGCCCATTGGAAGCCGCTGGCACCGAAGCCCGCGGTGATCTCCTCCGCCAGCGCCGCCTGCTCGGCCACGCCCGCCGGGCTGCCGTGGAACTCCAGCAGCAGGGTCGGGCGCGCGGTGTAGCCGTCCAGCTTCGAGTAGGCGATGCAGGCACCCATCTGCACGTCGTCCAGCAGTTCGATCCGCGCGATGGGGATGCCGGCCTGCAGGATGGCGATCACGCTGTCCACCGCGCCGGCCAGGTCGTCGAACTGGCAGATGGCGGCGCTCATGGCCTCGGGGATGCCGTGCAAGCGGAGCTGGATCTCGGTGATCACGCCGAGCGTGCCCTCCGACCCCAGCATCAGATGGGTGAGGTCATAGCCCGTGGCGGCCTTGCGGACGCGCCCGCCGGTCTCGATCAGCCGGCCGTCGGGCAGCGCGACCTGGAGGCCCAGCACGTTCTCCCGGATGGTGCCGTAGCGGACGGCGGCGGTGCCGGACGCGCGGGTGGCGCACATGCCGCCGATGCTGCACTCGCTGCCGGGATCGACGGGGAAGAACAGGCCCTGGTCGCGCAGGTGCGCGTTGAGCTGCTGCCGGGTCACGCCCGCCTCGACCCGGCAATCCATGTCGGCCGGGTTCACCTGCAGGACGCGGGTCATGCGCGACAGGTCCAGGCTGATGCCGCCGCGCACCGGGGTCACGTGGCCTTCCAGGCTGGTGCCGGCGCCGAACGGCACCACGGGCACGCCGTGCTGGTGGCACAGCGCCAGCACGCGCGCCGCTTCCTCGCCCCGCTCCATGAAGGCGACGGCGTCGGGCAGGCTGCGAGGCTGGCTGTCCTCGCCGTGGCTGTGCTGCTCGCGCAGCGCGGCGTTGGTGGTGATGCGCTCGCCCAGGAACTCGCGGGCCTGGGCGATGACGGCTTCGACGGGGCGTGACATGACGGGTTCCTTCTCGCTGAAGTCTAGCGCAACGCGGCTGGGCACGTCACCCTGGCTTTGGCAGCAGAGGAGGCGTGCGTGACCCTATCCGTGAACCAGGACCGGCTCTGGCAGGCGCTTCTCGACATGGCGGCCGTCGGCGCGACGCTGGAGGGCGGCAGCAACCGCCCGGCCTTGTCCGCCGCGGACGCCGAAGCGCGCGCCCTGCTGCTGTCCTGGTGCGAGCCGCTGGGCCTCAAGATGGAGCGCGACGGCATCGGCAACCTGTTCCTGCGCCGCGCCGGGCAGGCGCAGCGCCCCGCCGTTGCATTCGGCAGCCACCTGGACACCGTGCCCACCGGCGGGCGCTTCGACGGCGCGTTCGGCGTGCTGGCCGGGCTGGAGGCGCTGCGTACCCTGCACGACGCCGGGGTGGCGACCGCGGCGCCGCTGGAGCTTGTGGTATGGACCAACGAGGAGGGCAGCCGTTTCCCGCCCGCCATGATGGGCAGCCGGGTACACGCGGGCGACCTGCCGCTCGACCGCGCCCTGACCACGACGGACGACGCCGGGGAAACGGTGGGGGAGGCGCTGGCCGAAACGTTCCAGATCGGCTTTCTCACGCCCGGCCCGCGCGACTGGGCCGCCTGGATCGAGCCGCACATCGAGCAAGGCCCGGTGCTGGAACAGGCCGGCGCCGCTGTCGGCATCGTGACCGGCACCGTGGAAGCCCGCTATTTCCATTTGACCGTCACGGGCGAGGCCAGCCACGCCGGCGCCACCGCCATGGCCGGGCGCCGCGACAGCCTGGCCGCCGCCGCCGAGATGATCCTGGCCACCGAGCAGATCGGCCTGTCCAGCGAACCCGGCGGACGCAGCTCGGCCGCTTGGATCGGCAACGCGCCCAACGTGCGCGGCGCCGTGCCCAGCCTGACCCGGCTGCACTGCGACATGCGGCACGAGGACCCGGCCCGCGTGGACGTGATGGAAGCGGCGGCGCGCATCGCCTGGACCGCCATCGCCGCCCGCCGCGGCGTGCAGTTGGAGGTCGATGCCTATGCGTCCTTCGGCCCCGTCCAGTTCGACCCGGGGCTGGGCGCGCTGCTGCGCGAGGCCGCGGCGGCCCGGCAGTTGCCGGTGCGCGACATGGTGGCCGCCGCCGGGCACGACAGCGTGTTGATCGCGCCATTGTGCCCCAGCGCCATGCTGTTCGTGCCGAGCCGCGGCGGCGTCACCCACCACCCCACCGAGTACACCGCGCCGGAGCACCTGGCCGGGGGCGCGCAGGTGCTGCTGGATGCGGTGATGCGTTTGGCAAATTGACGCTGTTTGGACCGGGGCCTAGCTTGCCGGGACCATAAGCCAGGGAGAGCGTCCGATGCCCAACAAGGTGAAGCAGGTCTGGCAGGGCGGCGGCGCGGCAGTCAACGGCTGGCTCGCGATCCCCAACGGGTTCTCGGCGGAGGTCATGGCGCAGGCCGGCTGGGACAGCGTGACCGTCGATCTGCAGCACGGCGTGCAGGATTACCTGTCCATGGTCGCCTGCTTCCAGGCGATGCAGGTGCATCCGGTGCTGCCCATGGTGCGGGTGCCCTGGAACGAGCCGGGCATCGTCGGCAAGGTGCTGGATGCCGGCGCCTACGGCGTGATCTGTCCCATGGTGAACAACCGGGCGGAGGCCGAGGCCTTCGTCTCCTATTGCCGTTACCCGCCCGCCGGCAAGCGCAGCAACGGGCCGATCCGGGCCGGCATCTACGGCGTGGGCACCACCTACCAGTCCACCGCCAACGACGAAATCCTGTGCATCCCGATGGTCGAGACCCAGGAGGCCGTGGACAACCTGGAAGCCATCCTGGACGTGCCCGGCATCGACGCCGTGTATATCGGGCCGAGCGACCTCGGCTTTTCCATGGGCCTGCCGCCGGTGCTGGACCGGGAAGAGCCGCAGATCATGGCGATCTACGAGCGCATCGTCTCGGAAACCAAGCGGCGGGGCCTGCGCGCCTGCATCCATTGCCTGACCCCGGCCTACGCCACCCGGATGATCACCATGGGGTTCAGCCTGGTCACCATTGCTAACGACAGCGGCCTGCTGCTCGGCGCCGCCCGCGCCGCAATCCAAGCAGTCCGCAAGGGCTAGGAGCTTCCATCATGCCGACACCCGTGATCCGCCTGCACCCCCAGGATGCGGTGGTGATCGCCCGCGCC
>CALMAB010000520.1 GCA_937858325.1 uncultured Acetobacteraceae bacterium | reverse complement strand
CCCCTACCCCACTCCCTCGAAGCGTTCCAGCTCACGCGCCCGGTGCCAATGCTCGTCCGCCCGGCCCTCGGGACAGCCCTCCTGCCGCCACAGGAAATACGCGCGCTCGCGGATGCGCCGCTCCGCCCGCTCGAACTTCTGCAGCCGCAGCTCCAGCACGTCGGCATAGGGCGTGAGCGGCCCGCCCCGGCTGACGTGCGGCCGGGCGTGCAGCGCCGTGGCCGCTTCCTCCTCCGGCGCAAGCTGCATGAGCGCAGCCAGCTTCAGCGCCTCGCGCTCCGGGTTCACGTCCTTCGGTGTGCCATCCTGGTCCTCCACCGCGACCGGGAACACGTGCAGCACCGTGCCCTTGTCGTCCAGCACGTCAACCAAGCATTCCTTCATGTCGCATCCCTCGCAGCGTCTCTGTGAGGGAAGGAATACAGGAAGACCAGCCCTCCAACGGAATGGGATTTGTCACATAGATTGAAGCTATGTTGACGGAGCAGGCGCCGACGCCAGGCCGGCCCGCCGGTCAGCCGATCCCGTCCAGCTCCCGCACCGCATCCTCCGGCAGCGCGCACCCGGCCGCGGCCAAGTTCTCCCGCAAGTGCGCCGCCGACGACGTGCCGGGGATCAGCAGGATGTTGGGCGACCGCTGCAGCAGCCAAGCCAGCGCCACCTGCATCGGCGTGGCGCCGAGCCGCCGGGCCACCGCGGTCAGGGCGTCCGATTGCAGCGGGCTGAACCCGCCCAGCGGAAAGAACGGCACATACGCGATGCCGTCCCGCGCCAGCTCGTCGATCAGCGCGTCGTCGCCCCGGTGCGCCAGGTTGTACTGGTTCTGCACGCAAACGATGGGGCAGATGCGCCGCCCTTCCGCAACCTGCGAGGGCGTCACGTTGCTCAACCCTACATGCCGCACCAGCCCCTGCCGCTGCAGCCCGGCCAGCACCGAAAGCGGCGCCTCGACCGACCCTTCCGCCGGGCCGTGCGCGCTGAACATGCAGCGCAGGTTGACCACATCGAGCGCGTCCAGCCCCAGGTTGCGCAGGTTGTCGTGCACCGCGCTTGTCAGTTCCGCCGCCGAAAACGCCGGGTTCCATGACCCGTCCTCGCCGCGCCGGGCGCCGATCTTGGTCACGATCACCAGGTCCTCGGGATACGGCGCCAGCGCCTCGCGGATCAGCCGGTTGGTGTGGTGCGGGCCGTAGGAGTCGCTGGTGTCGATGTGGTCCACGCCCCCCGCCACCGCCGCGCGCAGCACCGCCAGCGCCGCTTCGTGGTCCCGGGGCGGCCCGAACACGCCCGGCCCGGCCAGCTGCATGGCACCAAAGCCGAGCCGCTTCACGGGACGGTCGCCAAGGGTGAACGTGCCGGATTGCCCGATGGTCATGGTCGCTCTCCTGTTCAAGACGACCCGAATCTGGCCCTGGCCCGGCCGCGCGATAATCGGGTAAGGTCCGAACAGGCTGTGCGGAGCGGCGAACAGTGACCGATCTCGGCGATCTCCATGCCTTTGTCGCCGTGGCGCGCGCCAAGGGTTTCCGCGACGCCGCGCGCGCGGGCGGCGCCAGCCCCTCCGGCCTCAGCGAGGCGGTGCGCCGCCTGGAAACGCGCCTCGGCACCCGGCTGCTCAACCGCACCACCCGCAGCACCGTGCCCACCGAAGCCGGCCGGCGCCTGCTGGACCGCCTCGCCCCGGCCTTGGCCGAGATGGAAACCGCCCTCGACGCCGTGCAGAACGACCGCGGACGCCCGGCCGGCACGCTGCGCCTCAACGTGCCGGTCAGCGCGGCGCGGCTGGTGCTGCCCGGCATCGTGCCGCCCTTCCTCGCCGCCTACCCCGACGTCCGGCTGGAAGTCACCGCCGAGGACAGCTTCGTGGACGTGCTCGCCGCCGGGTGCGACGCCGGCATCCGCTATGACGAGCGCCTGGAACAGGACATGGTGGCGGTGCCCATCGGCCCGCGCGTCCAGCGGTTCGCCACCGCCGCCGCCCCCGCCTACCTCCTGCGCCACGGCCGCCCGGCGCACCCGCGCGACCTGCTCGCCCACGCCTGCCTGCGCGGCCGCTTCACCGGCCGGGCGGCGCAGTCCTGGGAGTTCGAGCGCCGTGGCGAAACCGTGCGGGTCGATCCCGCCGGGCCGCTGCTGGTGAGCGCCGGCACCGCGACCGACCTCGCGGTGGAGGCGGCGGTGGCCGGCCTCGGCATCATCACCCTGTTCGAGGACTGGCTGCGCCCGCACCTGGACAGCGGCGCGCTCGAACCCGTGCTTCCCGAATGGTGGCAGCAGTTCTCCGGGCCGTTCCTTTACTACCCCGGCCGCCGCCTGGTGCCCGCGCCGCTGCGGGCGTTCGTTGATTTCGTGAAGGCGTGGCCGGGCCACGCCGGCGTCGCGCATCCTCCTTGACCGATCTGCTTCCCGGGCATATGCCCAGGCATCGGAGATCGCCATGCCCTCCTCGCAGAAGCGCGCCGTCCAGAACTATCGCACCCGGCTCCACGAGCGCGGCCTCGCGCGCTTCGAGGTGCTGGGCCGTGACGCTGACCGTGACCTGATCCGCTCTTTCGCGCGGCGGCTGGCGGAGGGCGGTCCCGAAGCATCGCGCCTGCGCGCCGCCCTCGGCCGCGCCGTCGGGGAGCCGTCGGCAAAAGGCGGCATCCTGGCCGCGCTGCGCCGCTCCCCCCTCGTCGGCGCCAGCC
>CALMAB010000519.1 GCA_937858325.1 uncultured Acetobacteraceae bacterium | reverse complement strand
CAACAGCGCCGTCGCGCGCACGGGCGGGCTTGTCGCCACCGCCCTGCTCGGGTCGGTGCTCGCTGCGGAGGGAGCCGAGCTGATCGCGGCGTTCCACGTGGCGATGGCGGCGGGCGCGGCTGCCTGCGCGGCGGCGTCCCTGGCCGCGTTCGCCTTGCTCGCTCCAAAGGGGTAGCTGGCTGCGGCTGCACCCTCATGGGCAATCGGGGTTCCATGGCGGCAAGCCGGTCTTCCGCCTTGAGCCGCGAACAGCGTCCGCTTCCCGAGCCGGCGGCATGGCGGGCTGACCTGCGAACTCCGAGGTCGCTACGGTTGGCGGCCCAAACCGCGCCCCGTGCCGGTCGCAGGCGCCGTCGTAAAGGCATCTTTAAGCAACGGCCGTTATAACGGTACGTATGTCCCACCTTGCGGAAACGAGCGGTCTTGCGGCGCCGATGACTCACGGCCAGCCATGCGAGCGGGACGTCAGCGCACCCGAGCAGCCTGCCGCCGGGCTGGTCGAGGGCGCGCTGGCGGCCAGCCGCCGCTTGCGGTTCCCGCCCGCCCTCGAAGCCCGGTTCGAGCGCGACACCGGCGCCGAGCGATGCCGCGCCTTCGTGCGCTACGGCGTGACCAGCCTCGTCCTTTATGACTTGTTCCTGCTCAATTACTTTTCCAGGATCCCCGACGTCGCGTGGCGGGCGGCGCTGGTTCAGCTCGGCCTCGTGACCCCGGTGTGCCTGGCGGGCATCGCCTATACGCGCATGGGGCCGCCCCCCTTCTGGCGCGAGGCGATCCAGGCCCTCACGGCCCTGCTCAGCCTTGTGGCCGCCATGGCCGTCTACCAGGACAGCACGCTGCCGGCCGCCGTGTTCTTCCGCTATAGTCCCGTGATCACGGCGCTGTTCGTCAACGTCGTCGTGGCCGTGCGTTTCCGCTTTGCCGTCGCGGCGTCGGCGGCCATCGTGGTTTGCAACATGGCTGACCTGTGGCGCTTCGAGCACGCGACGGCGGACGTGAAGCTGCTCATCGCAAGCTCCGTCGTGTGGACCTGCGCGTTCACCCTGCTCGCCAATCACCGCCTCGAAAGGGAGCAGCGCCGGACGTATCTCCTGCGCACGCGCGAGCGGCAGCAGGAGGAGCGCATTCGGCACATCGCGCACCATGACCCGCTGACCGGGCTGGCCAACCGGCGGCTGTTCCAGGAACGGATGGAGCTGGCGCTCACCCTCGCTGCCGGCAGGTGCGCGGCCGGCGCGGTTGCCGTGCTGTGCCTCGACCTCGACCGGTTCAAGGCCGTCAACGACACGCTGGGCCACGCCGCCGGCGACCTGCTGCTGCGGCAGGTGGCCGAGCGCCTGCGCGCGGCCACCCGGGCCACGGACACCGTGGCACGCATCGGCGGGGACGAGTTCATCGTCATGCAGGCCGGCGTCCGTCAGCCGGAGATGGCCGGGCTGCTGGCGGCGCGGCTGGTCGAGGCCCTTTGCGCGCCGTTCGACCTTGCGGGCAAGCCAGCCAACATCGGCGCCAGCGTCGGGATCGCGCTCTACCCCCGGGACGGCGATGACGCCTCGGAGCTGCTCCGGGTGGCGGACGTGGCGCTTTATGAGGCCAAGCAGAACGGGCGTGGCACGCACCGGTTCTACGAGCCGGCCATGGACGCCCAGGCGCGCGAGCGCCGGGAAATGGAGGCCGACCTGCGTGCCGCGTTCGGCACCGGGCAGCTCGCGGTGCATTACCAGCCCATCCTGTCATGCCGGGGCGGCACAGTCACGGGCTTCGAGGCGCTGATCCGCTGGACCCACCCCCGCCATGGACCGGTGCCGCCGGCCGTCTTCGTGCCGCTTGCCGAGGAGGCCGGGCTTATCGGGCCGCTCGGCGCGTGGGCCTTGGAAGCGGCTTGCTTGGCTGCCCTGTCGTGGCCAGCGGCCTGCCGGGTCGCGGTTGGCCTTTCGCCCGCCCAGTTCCGCGGCGGCGACCTGGCCGACACGGTGGCTGATGTGCTGCGGCGGACCGGCCTTGCGCCCGGCCGGCTCGAACTGGCGGTCACCGAGGACTTGCTGCTCAAGCACCCGGCCGAGGCGCTTGCGGCGTTGCGGGCGATCACGGCACTCGGCGTCCGGGTCGCGCTCGGCGATTTCGGCGCCGGCTATTCGAGCCTGGCCTCCCTGCGCCGCTTCCCGCTCGCCAAGCTGAAGCTCGACCGCTCCCTCACCCAGGCGGTCGGCGAGCGGGACGGTGGCGGCCAAGCCATCGTGAGTGCGATCCTGGCCATGGCGCGGAGCCTCGGGCTAGAGGTCGCGGCCGAGGGCGTCGAAACGCGCCAGCAGCTCGCGGCATTGCAGGCGCTTTCGTGCGACCAGGTTCAAGGGCATCTGCTGGCCCGGCCGATGCCGGCCGGCGCCGTGGCCGACTACCTGCAAGCGGCGAGGCCGAACCCGGCAGGGCTGACCGATACAGCAGCAGTTCTGTTGCAAACGCTGGACCGGGGCAAGCGAGACGTGGAGCAGCGTGTTTAAGCGGCAGTTTCGAGGTTGCCAGGTTTTGAGCAAGGTTTGACCGTCCTCGACGTTCTCCGCCGCGCTGGCGCGGGCGAGTCACCGGGTGTCAACCTTGCAAATGGGTAAAAGCCGCACTTGCATGCCCTGGCCGCCTGGCGAACGCAGGACGAAGCTTCGCTCCGTATGATCGCGATGGGGGCCTGCGGCGCTGAATAGATGAAGGTCTCGCACACCGGCTGCCCGACACTCCGAGAGAAGCACGTCTACGGTCCAAACCTGATCAACTGCTTGCGGCGGGGGCAATCGCTGTTTCTGGGTGATATCGTTCCAGCCAATAGGCGTAAGGCGCGGGAAGAGTGGCCCAGGAAGGACGCTCGACGCCGAGTGACACTGCGGCAGCATGGGGCCAGTGTGGATTAGCCAGCAGCGCCCGCCCGATCTTGACCAAGTCGGCCTGATCGTGCCGAATGGCATTGTCGGCGAGTTCCGGAGTGCCCATGCCCCAGGCGATCGCCACCGGCAGACCTGCCTCACGCCGGACGCGTTCGGTCACCGGGGTCATGAACGCGGGTCCCCACGGGATGTCGGCGGTCGTCGTGGAAAAGCCCATGCTGACGCTCAGGAAGTCCACACCGGCCTCCTTGAACAGCCTGATGAGCCTGATCGATTCGGCCAGCGTGTCTTCGTCCCGACCGTCGTATTCTATGACGCCGAACCTGACTGCGAGCGGAAGGTCGTCCGGCCAGACTTCGCGAACGGCGGCGACCGTTTCGAGCAGGAAACGCCCACGACCCTCGAAGCTGCCGCCGTACTCGTCCCCACGATGGTTGGAGTAGGGGGAGAAGAAGCTCTGCGCCAACATGCCGTGCCCGAAATGGAGTTCGAGATACTCGAACCCCACGCTGCGCGCCCGCCGCGCGGCGGCCACGAAGTCGCTCTGCACGCGCGCGATGTCGGCGACGCTCATCTCCACCGGCGTCTTCCACAGCTTGTCGCCGCCGAACGCCAGCGGTGAGGGGGCGAGAGTCGGCCAGCCGTTCGGAGCATCGTCCGCGATCTGATCGTCACCCTCCCAAGGGCGGTTCGCACTTCCCTTGCGACCCGCATGGCCGAGTTGAATGCCAGGAACCGCGCCACCCGCCTTGATCGCTGTCACCGCCGGTGTCAGCGCCGCCATCTGCTCGTCGTTCCATAGGCCGGAATCGCCCCAGGTGAGGCGGCCTTCCGGCGCGACCGCGGTCATCTCGACGGTCACAAGCCCCGCGCCGCCGGCAGCCAGCTGTGCCAGATGCGCATAATGCCAGTCGCCGATGACGCCGCCGGGCGACGAATACATGCACATCGGAGACGCGACGATCCGGTTGCGGAATGTGACGCCCTTCAGCGTGAGAGGGTCGAACAGATGTGGCAAGATCTTCTCCGAACATAGGTCTTCGCCGGCCAGCTTTGCCCGGTGGTGAGTGGTCGTTGGTCCAGGCACCGTCGCTTTGCCGGCGACTGATGGACGCATCCCAACGTTAGAGGCTGTTGATCTCGGAAAAAGTGGATCAAGGGACCCAGACTGGTTACCCTCGGGACGCAATCGCTTCGCAGAGGCTGAGGCGTGAGGGGCTTGGGTGGAGCTCTCGATATGGATTTCGCGGCAATCAGCGCGTTCGTCCTGGTCGGCGACAAGGGCGGTTTTCGTGCAGCAGCGACCGCGCTGGGCATAACGTCCGCTGGCGTCAGCAAGGCGGTGTCACGGCTGGAGAGTAAACTTGGCGTGACGCTCGTGGCGCGAACCACGCGCTCGGTGCGCCTGACTCCCGCCGGATCGGTGTTTCACGCCCGGTGCAAGGCGATCCTTGCTGATCTGGACCAAGCCGGGCGCGAGGCGGCGGAAGGATCTGCGCAGCCGCAGGGCCAACTCGTCATCAGCCTATCGAGAGTGTTCGGCCGTGTGCGCGTCCTGCCGGTCATCGCGGACTACACGAAGCAATATCCCGAGGTCGAGATCGAGGTTCGCCTGAGCGACCGGCTGGCCGACCTGGTTGTCGAGGGGGTAGATCTGGCCATCAGGATAGGTGACCTGCCAGACTCCAGCCTCATTGCCACCAGGATCGGCCAGACCGGCTTCGTGATGTGCGGTTCACCGGAATATCTGGCGACGATGGGGATGCCGGCTCACCCGGACGATCTTCACCGCCACAGCGTTGTGGGATATGTCGCGCCCGACACGGCTGTCCGCTTCACCTACCGCTTCTTGATCGATGGCGTCGTGAAGACCGTGAGCCTTCCCTCGCGGCTGAAGGTGGATGACGGCGAAGCGCTGGTCGGCGCCGGGGCGCGATCGGTCGGCCTGGTGATGGCGAACGAATATCTCATGGAGCAGCAGATCGCAGAGGGCAGCCTCGTTCGCGTGCTGCGTGAGTTCGAAACGCCACCCGTTCCGATCAGCGTCGTTCAACTGCCGACCAGAAATCCGTCGCCAGCCGCCCGTGCCTTCGTGGCCATGCTTCGCCGTCGTCTTGCTGGCTGGCCGCAAGGTGGAATGGTTTGAACATCCACTCGCAGCCGACGGTCGAGCACACTCTTCGAACTCCAGGCCGCTAGCCGGACCGCGGGCTTGGCCTGACAGACATCCCATACTGGCGTTCTTCTCGAACACAGTGTGAGGCGCTCTGGACGTGACCCCAAGGCTGGGACTCGTTCATAGCCAAAACGCAAGAGTGGTGGCGGAGGCGACGCCGGAAAGGAAGTTGCGCGCGAGTTTGTCGTAGCGGGTCGCGACGCGCCGAAGTCCTTGAGGCGACAGAAGGCGTTCTCGATCAGATGGCGACCCCGATAGCGTTTGCGATCGTATCGGACGGCGCGCTTGCGGTTGGAGCGGCCGGGGATGACGGGCACGGCCCCGGCCTGGCGCAACGAGCGGCGGAGCGGGTCGGCGTCGTATCCCTTGTCGGCCAGCACATGACGCGCCCGGCCCATGCGGGCGAGCAACTCGGGCGCGGCCTTCACGTCGGCGACGTTGCCGGGCGTCAGCATCAGCGCGTAGGGGCGACCGATGACGTCGGTGAGCGCGTGGAGCTTCGTGGTCTGCCCGCCGCGCGAGCGGCCGATCGCCTGCGCCCGAGCCCCCCTTTTCTCCCGAACGCGGAGCGCTCGGCCTTGATGTAGGTGCTGTCGATCGCGGTGCTCCTGCCCGGCTCCGCCGACGGTGCGATGGTGGACAGCGCGCAGGCCGTCACCGTGAACCCGAACCACACGTTGCTCACCGGCACCACAATCGGGCCGGCTTGGACGTGTCCATGCCAATGCGGGTCATCTCGTTCACGGACGGCTCCTTTGATGAAGTGCAACGACCTCATCCTGGCATACAAATGCCGTTCGAAGGCCGTCCACCCCAACAGGGACCGAGTGCCGTGCTGGCGGCCCCTGGATTGCCACGCCGCCAGGGCGGCTCGCAATGACGAAAAGGGCGGGGCAAGGGGCCGTTGGTATGACACCCGCCCGCTGACCACGCCACCCACCTCGGTGCGCTCCATCACGCCTTTTGCCCGGGACAGCGAGGCCAGGGCGGTGTTCTGGATCCGCGCGCGGGGGCGGTTGCAGGGGGCACGTCGCGGGTCAGCCGGCGGCCGGGATGGTGGAGTGAGCCGTGCCGGCGCTGCAGGGGGCCGCCTTGGACGGGCGGGGCGCGATCCCGTTGCAGCTCGCCCCGAGCAGGAACAGGTTGCGGTCGGTGGTCGGCGTGCCGTCACAAGCATCGCCGAGGACGCTCACTGCGAGGTCGTGCGCGCGCGATGGTCAGGACGGGCCGGTGCGCAAAATCGCTGACCGCGACGTGCGAGCACCAGCGGCGTTTGTTGCCGGACTGCTCGGCCTTGCCACCTGAACCGACCGGCTGCCACCAAGCGGCATGCCCGTCAACTAAAAAACGACAGAACCTGTTTTTATGCCGACGAACACGATTCTGAAATCTTGAGATTTTTTAGATGCGAGCGTTGATCTACTTGGACTAACACCTGGGCATCATGCAATGCGGCTCTGCCGACCGACGCCTTGGCCCGCTTCGAGCCAAGACGGCCAGAGCATTGCTGCATGGTTGTTCGGCCACCAGTCCTGGAGCCTTTCATGAGCGGAACCACGACATCGGGCGACCCCACGACGCTGCCCGGCGACAACGGCGCCACCGGCGCAGCGCCGGGCGGCGGCGGCAACAGCGCCACGTCGGCGGGCGGCAGCACCTCGGGCTTCCGCCTGCCCACGTTGCCGCCGCAGTATGCCACCGGCAACCTGGGCTTCTTCACGCGGCAAACGGAGTCGGTGACGGACGCGGTCACGGTGGGGCCGGACGGCGCGCTGTATGTCGGCGTGCTGACTGCCACCCCTTACCCGGCGGGCTATTCCAACGTGTGGCGCATCGGCGACCCGGCGGCCACGACCGGCTATGACGGCAAGGTTCCCAGCGGCGTGCCCCAGGCTTATGCCAGCGGTTTCAGCCAGGTGAACAGTCTTGGCTTCGACGCCACGGGCAACCTGTACGTGCTCGAATACCTCAACGCCAGCACGGTCTACGACCCCACGGTCGCGCCGGGCGACCTGCCGCCCAGCCAGCTCGTCAAGGTGGCGCCGGACGGCAGCCGCAGCACGATCTCGGGGTCTGAGCTCAAGCTTGCCAACTACCTCCTGGTGGACAAGGCATCGGGCGACGTGTTCGTGGCCATCAACAACGCCGACACGCCCAATGGCGAGGTGCTGCGCTACCACACGGACCCCGCAACCGGCGCGGTCAGCACCACGGTGGCGGCGAGCGGCCTCAACAACCCGCGCGGCATGGCGTTCGGTCCCGACGGCAAGCTCTACGTGCTGGAAAGCGGCCTCGGCACCCCGTCCAACTCGCCCGACGCCGCCACCGCGCCGGTGATCCCGTTCATCCCCGGCCTGGTCAGCGAGCGCGGCGGCAACACCGGCTCGATCACGGGCGTGGACGTGAACGGCACCGGCGCCCAGGACCGCGTGCTCACCGGGCTGCCCTCGCTCCGCGAGTTCAACCCCGCGACCGGCGAGGACCGCGTGCTGTCCATCGGTCCCAACGCCCTGGCCATCACGCCGGACGGCACGGCGTTCATCGCCGCCGGCGGCGGCCTCGCGCCGGAAACCGCGCAGGCGCTCGGCCCGATCGGCGACAACCTCAAGGGCGTGCTGCGGCTGGACGGCCTGTTCGGCGCCGACCCGTCGGAGGCGACAGTCACCCCGGCCTTCGACACGCTGGCCTACGCGGCGCAGAACGGCCCGGACGGCGAAACCACGCTGTTCAACACCGAAAGCAATCTTTACGACATCACGGTCGGCGAGGACGGCAAGCTCTACGCCGTGGATGCCGCGCGCAACCTTGTTTACGGCTTCACGGACAACGGCACCACGCTTGACAGCGTCACCGTGCTGCAGAAGCAGCCGCCGGTGCTGACGCCCCCGCAATACGCCGCCGTGGTCGGGGCCGGCGGCGACCCGTCCGCCCAATACGCGGCCGAGATCGAGAACAGGACCTTCAAGAACGCGGACGGCGTGCCGGACGTGCCCGGCACCCTGGCGGCGCCGCCCGACGCATCCGGGGCCACGCTCCCCACCACGGACACGGCCACCACGGCGGGAGGCGCCGGCGCTCCCGGATCAGACACCCCTCCTTCGGGGATCAGCGCGCCCCCGGGCGAGTTGCCCCCCGGGTCGTCGCCCGCGTTCCCCGTGCCGACCGACCCGGTCAGCCCGCCCGTGCGTCCCGACAACCCCTACACCAACTATTACGACCCGTTCTTCGGCAACTTCACCCCCGCCGCCAGCGACCCGCTCGCCTTGCCCGATGGCCAGGGCGGCACCTACGCCGCGTCGCAGGTTTACAGCTTCGGCGACCGCCTGTCCGACACCGGCAACACCGCGGCGCTGGAGAAATTCCTCGGCAAGCCAACGCCGTTGACCACGGCGCCCTACAGCGCGACCGGCAGCTTTTCCGACGGGCCGAACTGGATCACGGACCTGTCCCAGATCCTCGGCGTGCAGCCAGGTGAGGCGCAAACCAACTTCGCCTACGAGACCGCGACCGCGCGCCCCCTCGACAACGTGCTGGACCCGAACCCGTCCCAAACCGGCCTCGACACGTTCGGCGGGCAGATCGCCCGGTTCCAGGAAACAGATGGCGCCTTCTCGCCCAACGACCTGGTGACGGTGGGCTTCGGGGATTACGACCTCACCTTGCCGAGCGATGTGCCCCCGGAGGAGGGCGTCAAGCTCAGCGTCGATGCGATCACGGCCGGGCTGCAGCAGCTTGCCGACCTCGGGGCGCGGCATTTCCTGGTGGCCAACCTGCGCTTTGTGGCGCTGTCGCCCGCCTTCAGCGACCCGAACGCGGACCCGGTGGCCGCTAAGGCGCTGTATGACCAGTTCAACAGCCAACTCTCGGCCAGCCTCGACCAGTTCGCGGCCACCACGGGCCTCGACGTGAAGGAGCTTGACCTGAACGCGCTGTTCAACAGCATCGCGGCCAACCCCTCGGACTACGGCTTCGCCAACGTGTCCGAGCCGCTTCTGGCCAACGCCACCGCGCCCAGCACCGTGCCGGCCTACAACCCGGCGATCGTCGGGCAGGACCCCGCAGTGGAACACGCCACGCTGTTCCTCAACCCCTTCTACGACACGACGGCCCTTGGGCAGGCCATCATCGCCCAAACGGCGCGCGACACGCTGTCCGCATAGCGGCGGCTGGCCGGCAGCTCTTCCTGACGTGGCCAGGGCCGAGAACAGCAGCAGGTGGCGCATGTTGCAGCGCTGGCCCTGGGCACGGCGCGGGGCGGGCACTTCGGCGAGGGCGGCAAGCAGCACAGCGAATGGCACAGGGCGACCTCACAAAGATGGAAAGGCCGCCCCCGTGCAACCGTTACGTCGCCTCGCCCCGCTTACGCCGAGACCGCTACGGCAGGACTGAATGGTCCTGTCTGTCACGAGGTGCAGGACTCTGACGTGCAGATCGAGACTGGGGGAACAGGTGGCGAGCGATATCACGTCCAATCGGCCGTTTGACGGCCGCACGGCGCTTGTGACTGGCTCTGGCCAGAATATTGGTCGCGCCATTGCGCTGGCGTTTGCGCGTGGTGGCGCAAACGTCGTCATCAATGGTCATCAGAACCAAGCCGCGATCGAGAGTGTCGCCGAGAAGGCCCGCAGCTTCGGGGTGGGTGCCCTCGCAGTGCTCGCCGATGTTGGTAGTCCGTCGGCGGTGCAAACCATGGTGGAGCGCAGCGTGGAGGCGTTCGGCAGTGTTGACATCGCACTATCCAACGTCGCGCTGCGCCTGCACACGGAGTTCCTCGACATTTCAGTCGAGGGATGGCAGCGCATCCTGAACGCAAACCTGAGCGCTTCCTTCTATCTGGCCCGGGCGGTGTTGCCGCTGATGGAGGAGCGTGGTTGGGGGCGCATCGTCCATATATCCGGGATAGACGGATTCGCAGCCTTTCCCGACCGCGCGCACAATGCGACGTGCAAGGCTGGGGTGTTCGCGTTGGCGAAAGCAATCGCGGTCAAGTTCGGTCAGTGCGGCGCAAGCCTACAGATTTCGACGCTGGATGCCAGGGATGGTTGATGACGTTCAGGGCCGGGGCGGCGACGTGGGCGTGACCGCCGGCTCCGTGATCCGCCTCGGCGGCCCCGGGCCGCAGACCAGCGCCACCGGCACCTCTGCGCGCGGCGTGTCCGGCG